>JAFOCX010000062.1 GCA_017380975.1 Lachnospiraceae bacterium | reverse complement strand
TACATCAGTCCCTTCGGTGCAGAACCAAAATCTGCCTCGCGGTACTGGAATTCATAATAGTTGATGCCTGCACGTACACTCTTCTTATCCAGTCCGCATACGGCAAGTTTTCTCAGGGTGCCTTTGATCACTGCCAGGAATTCACCCTTCTGCTCTTTGTTTGCATTTTTCGCAACCACAGAGAAATACGGCTGTAAGATACCGCTTTCATAACCGCCCATAATATCGTCGCCGATACCTGCATCCAGAAGTGCCTTCTTTAATGGTGCTCCCGGAGTATCTAACAGCACATACTCCAGGATCTGGAATGCAATGTACTCTTTCGGAGATAACTCATTTCCTGCGGAAGTATTGACGGAAAGGTAGGTTGCATTTTCCAGGCTCTCTGTTTCCGATACCGAGTAGAAAATCTCCTTTTCAATCGGTTCTTCAAATGCCTTCTGGATCTGAATCTCGGAATCAATTTCCTGACGGTCGTATTTTCCAAGGTATTCTTTATCCATCCACTCCAGTTTCTCAGCAAAATCCATATCTCCATAGAGATAAATATAGCTGTTGGACGGATGGTAATATTGGTTGTAAAATGCAAGATAATCTTCGTAAGTCAGCGCAGTGATCTCTTCCGGATCGCCGCCGGACTCGAATGCATAGCAGGTATCCGGGAACATGACAGCTTTGATGTGTCTGTCCAGTACACTTTCCGGAGAGGAAAATGCACCTTTCATTTCATTATAAACAACACCGTTGTAAGTCAGTTCGCCGTCCGGCTCTGTAAGCTCGTAATGCCAGCCCTCCTGCATGAAGATCTTTTTTTCTTTTCCGATGTTCGGATTCAAAACTGCATCCAGATACACATCCATCAGGTTCTGGAAATCCGCATCGTTACAGCTGGCGATCGGATAAACAGTCTTATCCGGATATGTCATCGCATTTAAAAAGGTGTTCAGAGAACCCTTAACCAGCTCCACAAACGGATCTTTTACCGGGAACTTTTCCGAACCGCAGAGCACGGTATGTTCAATGATGTGCGGAACACCGGTACTGTCGTGCGGAGGTGTGCGGAAACCTGCGAAGAATACTTTGTTCTCGTCGTCCGCGCTCATAAGGAACACCTTCGCCCCTGTCTTTTTATGCTCTAATATATACCCAATCGAGTTCAGCTCTTTGATCTCACGCTCTTCAAGCAGCTCGTAAGCCTCCAGCGCTTTTAATTTCATACTCTGATCTAGCATTCAAATAATTCCTTTCCGTTTCTCTCCCTCTGCATTACATGTTTCCCATAAATTTGTCTTTCAAAATCGCGAAACATTCTCTGACGCAAAGGTGAATAAATAAGATCGGATCCGACTTCGCGGCGATTCCGCTCACATTCTGGATCCCGATATGTTTTGCGATCCCTTTTGCACGCAAAACATGGAAATTGCTGGTCACGATACCGACACGGATCGTTACTTCTTCATCCGGCGGAGATAAATAACCGGACCGAGACATCAGGTCACGGATCCAGCCTCGACGATTTTTTTCTCTCTCATCAATGATCATCTTGCTGTAGACCAGATTTTCATATGTGCTGGAAGATTGTTCTTCCTTGATCATCTGATATTCCGGTACTCCGCGTTTTTTCAAATAACCGTACATGAGCTCTGCTTCCGAAACATTTTCATCTCCGTTTTTACCGCCGGATAAAATGAATACCGTATTCGGATGAACCTGCGCATATTCGTAGGCCTTGTCCAATCGATGTTCCAGGGTTCTGCTGATCTTTCCGTCCTGAACCTGATATCCGAGAACCACCACATAGTCTGTGCTCTGTTTCTGGAGTGAAAAGAAGTTCACTCCGATAGCCAGTTCAACAAACACGAAGACCGCAAAGATCGCAGTAAAAAATGTCACGACGGATACTTCCAACCGTATCGGAACTCTGTGCCGGAATAACGGATAAAAATGGACCACCACGCCCATCAGTGCCAGCAAAGCTGCAAGGATCAGCCAGACTACAGATAAGGACGTTCCGATTCCGGAATACACAAGGATCACACCATAATATACCAGGCAAAATATTGCCACAACACCGAATACCGATGCCATATCTGTAACCTCCTTTCCCTGCATTTATAAAAATGATCGTTAGTCTTCTTTCTTTCTGAGAATGTCGTACTGATCTGCCTTCTCGCTTAAATCAATGTACAGGATCTGCTTCGGATGCGGAGCGCTCTCCTGGCTCACGCCTTCCTCTGTATAGATTCCGCATACCTCCGCAAGAACGTTTCTTCCGTCCGGTTTCATGATCTCGATGGTCTCACCAACGGAGAACTTGTTCTTCTGCTCGATCTTTGCAAAACCACGCTCGTCATTGCACTCAACTGTACCGAGGTAAATGTAGTTTTTCACGTAAGTATTGCTGTCGTAGATCTGTGTATCGCTGGTTGGTTTGTTGAAATAGAAGCCGGTTGTAAATTCACGGTATGTGCATTTACCGATCTCTTCTTTGTACCATTCCATATTTGCATAGTATTTTTCCGGGCTCTCGTTGTAATCGTCGATCGCTTTACGGTAAGTTCTTGCAACCGTTGCAACATAAAGAGCTGTCTTCATGCGGCCCTCGATCTTAAAGCTGTCGATACCTGCCTCGATCATCTCCGGAACATGCTCGATCATGCAAAGATCCTTGGAGTTGAAGATGTATGTGCCGCGCTCATTTTCAAATACCGGAAGGTATTCGTTCGGTCTTGTCTCCTCCTGGATCGCGAATTCCATATCATCGCGGAGAACGGATCTCTGACCCTCTTTTTCTGCAGCAAATACGTTGTATTTCCATCTGCACGGATGTGTGCATGCACCCTGGTTCGCATCGCGGCCTACAAAGAAGTTGCTGAGGAGGCAGCGGCCGGAATAGGAAATGCACATAGCGCCGTGCATGAAGCTCTCGATCTGCATATCCTCCGGGATATGATCTCTGATCTCACGGATCTCTTTTAAGGACAGTTCACGTGCAGTTACCACACGCTGTGCGCCCATCTGGTGCCAGAACAGGAATGTGCCCCAGTTTGTGTTGTTGGCCTGTGTGCTGATGTGGATCTCCATCTCCGGAAGGACACGTTTTGCGATCGCAAACACACCCGGATCGGAAATGATCAATGCATCCGGACCGATCTCTCTTAATTCTTCAAAATATTTCTCAACGCCCGGGAGGTCATCGTTGTGAGCAAGGATGTTGGCTGTGATAAATACGCGCACACCATGCTCGTGAGCAAATTTTATGCCCTCTTTGATCTCTTCGTTTGTAAAATTCTTCGCTTTTGCACGAAGACCGAATGCTTCACCGCCAAGATAAACTGCGTCTGCACCGAAAATGACTGCTGTTTTTAATACGTCCAGACTTCCTGCCGGAACTAAAAGCTCTGTTTTTCTCATGTTTATTTCCTTTCTTTCATAACACTGATCGCAACACCGTCTCCGATCGGCAGGATCGTTGTTTCCAGTTCTTCTCTATGTTTCAAAGTATATAAATACTCTCTCATTCGCACGTGAATGGTTCGGTCACGACGCTCGACTGCATAGCGGGATTCCACAATGGTTCCGTCCTGCAGAACGTTGTCGGACATCAGAACACCGCCCGGAGTCAGGAGGCGCAGAATATCCGGCAGCCAGTGAATGTACTGACCCTTGGCCGCATCCATAAAAATAAAGTCATATTCGCCTGTCAGACCTGCAAGGATCTCTCCCGCATCGCCTTCCAGCAGCGTAATTCTATCTTCCACTCCCGCTTTTGCAAAGTTCTCCTTTGCGATCGGGATACGTTTTTCAAATTTTTCGATGGTTGTAATATGGGCATCGGCCGGCATGACGCGTGTCATCAATAAAGCCGAATAGCCGACCGCAGTTCCGACTTCCAGAATGCGCACCGGCTGTTTCATTGCCACCATAGTTTTTAAAAGAGCTGCCGTCTCCCTGCGGATGATCGGCACAAAGGATTCCACCGCCTCTTTCGCGATCGCATCACAGATCTCTCCGTCTCCGGAATCCAGTGAATTGATATAGGCAGTAATACGCTCATCCGTAATCATCATTCATCTCCTTCAGGAGCTTCTTTCAAAAGATCGATCATCTCTTTGGAGCTTAATGCGGTATTAAGCGTCCATGCTCCTTCCTGTACTTCATATCCATAGACTTTCGCCTGAATGGAAAATGCAGAATGGTCGCGGATCAGTCCGATGTCTTCCAGAAGTTTTCCAACTTCGGAAACGGACTCCGAACCATCCAGAGTCACTACTTTTTCAACACCCGGAGCCTTATCGATTCCCGGCGCATAAAAAATGCTGTAACCGAACTCATATCCTTTTTTCGCTCCCATAAGCAAAAGCACCGCCACCAGTGTATACAGGACCAGACGTCCGCAAAAACTAATGACTGCCAAGCTCATCTTGTTGATTTCTTTTGTTACTCTGCTCATATAACTCCTCGGTTCTATCCGGGGAACCGGTCATTTCCGATCCCCCGGTGTCAATCAATTTCAATCTCTATCCTTCTACTTCCATAATGATCGGTAAGATCATCGGGTTGCGCTTGATGCGTTTCCATAAGAAATCGCTCAGGCTGTCTCGGATAATATTTTTGATCTTGCCCCAGTCTGTTACGTGACGATCAAGGCAATCCCAGACTGCCTGATCCACCACAGCCTGAGCCTCTTCCATCAGATCCTCAGACTCTCTCACATATACAAAACCGCGGGACACGATATCCGGTCCGGAAAGCAGCTGGTTGGAATATTTTTCTAATGCCAGAACCACGATAATGATACCATTCTGGGCCAGATTCTGTCTGTCGCGAAGTACGATGTTGCCAACGTCTCCGACTCCGAGTCCGTCAACCAGGATTCCTCCGGACTGTACGCGGTCGATCACTTCCGCTCCTGTCTCTCCGATCTCCAGCACATCGCCGGTGTGGAGCATCATCACATTTTCCTTCGGGATACCGAGGGACTCTGCAAGCTCCTTCTGCGCCATACGATGGCGGAATTCGCCGTGTATCGGAATGGAATACTGCGGATGTACCAGAGAGTAGATCAGCTTGATCTCCTCCTGACACGCATGTCCGGAAACATGGGTATCCTGAGAGATCACTTTCGCACCCTTCATGGACAATTCATTGACAACGCGGGAAACCGCCTTCTCATTGCCCGGGATCGGGGTGGAACTGATCACGACCACATCACGCGGTGTGATGGACACTTTTCTATGCATGGAGGAAGCCATTCTGGACAGGGCTGCCATGGACTCACCCTGGCTTCCTGTCGTGATGATAACAGTATCTTCCTCATTGTAATTTTTCAGCATCTCAATGTCGATCAGCGTTCCCTCCGGAATACTGATGTATCCAAGTTCCTGGGCCGTACCGATGACATTGACCATACTGCGGCCTTCCACCACAACCTTACGGCCGTATTTGCACGCGGTATTGATCACCTGCTGTACGCGGTCCACGTTGGAAGCAAATGTCGCCACGATAATGCGGTTCTGTTTGTGCTCCGCAAAGATCGCATCGAAGGTCTTTCCGACGCGCTTCTCAGACATGGTAAAGCCCGGTCGTGTCGCATTGGTGGAATCACACATCAATGCCAGAACACCTTTCTTTCCAAGCTCAGCCAGTCTCTGTAAATCTGTCACATCTCCGAATACCGGAGTATAATCAATCTTAAAATCGCCGGTATTTAAGATCACACCGGCCGGTGTGAAGATCGCAAGCGCAGCAGCATCCGCAATGCTGTGGTTCATCTTGATGAACTCCACGCGGAAACAGCCCAGATTCACCGACTGTCCATGCTTTACCACTTTGCGTTTCACAGTTTTAAGCATATTATTCTCTTTTAATTTGTTGTCGATCAAACCAATGGTCAGTTTTGTGCCATAGACCGGGGCATTGATCTCTTTCAGAACATACGGGAGCGCACCAATGTGGTCCTCATGTCCGTGGGTGATCACAAAACCCTTTACTTTATCAATATTATCCGCTAAATAAGTCACGTCCGGGATAACCAGGTCAATACCCAGCATATCATCACTTGGGAAAGCAAGGCCGCAGTCCATCACGATAATGGTGTCATCGTACTCGATGGCAGTCATGTTCATTCCGATCTGCTCCAGACCTCCCAGAGGGATGATCTTGACTTTACAGTCATTCTTTTCGATAATTTCGTTCACGTTCAAACCTCCGTTATTGTTCCGTTCCTGTAGTCTTCATCTTCGTGCGTATCTTCGTTCCGTTCATAAAGGGGGCTACTTCATTACCTTTTTTAAACTATTCTTCGTCCTCGTCCATGAGAGCTTCAAACACTTTCCAGATTGCTTCCAGCTCATTTTCATCTTCTACGAACTCGTAGAGAGCATCTTCGTCGCCCTCTGCGGACATATCTTTTAATACGTAGCAGTCTGCCTCTGCCTCGTCATCCTCTGCGTCTGTCACGAGAAGATAGTTTCTTCCGTTTAACTTTGTCTCTTCTAAAACGAAGAACTCCAGAGTCTGCTCCTCGTCTGCTAAAATAATTTTCTTCTCTTCCATGGTCTTCTCCTATTCTTTGTCGGTCTGTACCGCTTCAGACTGTCTGAATCGGATATGGTCCAGATAGCCCTGTAAGATAAAGCAGGCTGCGATCTTATCGATCACGGCTTTTCTGTTTTCTCTGCGGACACCGGACTCCATAAGTACCTGCTCTGCAGCAACCGTTGTTAATCGCTCGTCCCAATAAACAACCGGAAGTCCTGTGCGGCGCTCCAGCATCTCACCAAATGCTTTTGTCTTTTCCACACGCTCTCCTTCTGTGTTGTTCATATTTTTCGGAAGTCCCATCACGATCGTTGTGATCTCGTATTCCTTTACAAGCTCCTCAATTCTCGCAGCAGTCTTTCTCAGTTTGTTTTCATCCTTACGCTCGATGGTCTCTACACCCTGGGCGGTCAAAAGAAGTCCATCACTTACTGCGACTCCGACCGTTCTGGAGCCAAAGTCAAGTCCAAGTATTCTCATTTGTCTCATCCTTTCAGGGGATTCTATTTTTTTACATGACAAAACCAGCTGGTACCTGTCTTCCCCAACTGTCTGCCATTCATACATTATCGATATCAGACAGAAGAAACAATCCTTCTGTCTGATAGTATTTCCCCCACAAGCCCTATTTCAGTCTTGTTTCGATATAATTCTCCATAAGTTCTTCCAGGATCTCATCGCGCTCAACCTTCATGATCAGGCTTCTGGCGCTCTTATGGGAAGTGATGTAAGTCGGATCGCCGGACATAATATATCCTACGATCTGGTTGATCGGATTATAACCCTTTTCTCTCAACGCTTCATAAACATCATGAAGGACCCGGCTAACCTGCATCTTCTTCTCATCCTGTACTGCCTTAAAATATTGTGTATTACTGATATCGCCCATAAGTGTCCTCACGTCCTTTAGTTACTGCAAATAGCTACTTGTATTCTACCCCAAATTTACACTTTACGCAAGCTTAATGACCTCATCCGTCAGGAATTCTTTCATGATGCCTGTCACAAAGCAGTTCTTCGCAAGTTCCGGTCTGTTCTCGTCATACGGAACTACAACCTTTACGTATTCCTTTGTATGTCCGATCATATACTGCTCTCCGTTGATCGTTACCGGCTCTTCCAGTAGTACTTCTGTCTCCTGTCCAAGGAAGGATTCACGGTATTTTCTGGACATCTCAGCCTCTAATGCAAGAAGTTCTGCACTTCTCTTTGTCTTAATCGGTTCCGGAACCTGATTCGGCATCTTGTCCGCTCTTGTTCCTGCACGTCTGGAATACTTAAAGACATGCATCTCATAGAAGTTGACTTTCTTTAAGAACTCTTTGGTTGCTGCAAACTCTTCCTCTGTCTCTCCTGCAAAACCAACGATTACGTCTGTTGTGATCGCCGGATTCTTGAAGTATTTTCTTAAGATCTCACAGCCTGTGTAGTACTCATCCGCTGTATAATGACGATTCATTCTCTTTAATGTCTCATCGCAGCCACTCTGTAAGGATAAGTGGAAATGCGGACAGATCTTATCCAGTTTGGAAAGTTCTCTCGCAAACTCCTCTGTGATAACACGCGGCTCAAGGGAACCGAAGCGCAGTCTCTTTACTCCCTCGATCTCATGAAGCAGTTTGATCAGATATAAGAAATCGATATGTTCTTCTTTGAAATCCACACCGTAAGAGCTTAAGTGAATACCGGTCAGAACGATTTCCTGATAACCGTTTGCAGTCAGTTCCAGAACTTCACTTACCACATCCTCCGGACGACGGCTTCTTACTCGGCCTCTTGTATACGGAATGATGCAGTAGCTGCAGAACTGGTTGCATCCGTCCTGCACCTTGATAAATGCGCGGGTATGATCTGCCTGTTTTGCAATATGAAGAGTCTCATACTCATGTGTCGCACCGATATCAATGATGGAACCGGTCACTTCTTTTCCTGCCAGACACTCTTCCAGAAGCGGGATCAGGTCTGCCTTCTTGTTGTTTCCGATCACAAGGTCGATGGCATCATCTTCCTTCAGTTTCTCTCCCGCTGCCTGCACGTAACAGCCGGCTGCTACAACCACTGCATCCGGATTTTTCGCCTTCGCACGGTGGAGCATCTGACGGGATTTCTTATCTGCCATGTTCGTTACAGAGCAGGTATTTATAATATAGACATCTGCCTGGTCTTCAAAGTCTACGATCTCATAGCCCGCAGCCTCTAAAAGCTGCTGCATGGCCTCAGTCTCGTAAGAGTTTACTTTGCATCCCAGATTGTGCAATGCCGCTTTTCTCATCTTCATTCTCCTGTCTAAAATTACAACTAAAACTATTGACTTTTCTATTTGATTCCTCTAGTATGAACTTAGAATGTTTTTCTAATAACTTTCACTAGGAGGACTTATTAATATGAAAACAGTAAAAATTTCTTTAAATTCCATCGATAAAGTAAAATCTTTTGTAAATGATCTTACAAAATTTGATACAGATTTTGACCTGATCTCCGGCCGTTATGTGATCGACGCAAAGTCCATCATGGGTATTTTCAGTCTGGATCTCTCCAAGCCGATCGATCTGCACATCCATGCAGAAGGTGATGCAGAAGACATTCTTACAATCCTCGCACCGTATATTGTTGAATCATAAAATAAGTGAACTGCCGGGTCATACGACCTGGCAGTTTTTCTTATTGGTTAGATACAGCGTACGATCTCTCTTGTCTCGATGGCTGTCTTCATCATCTCTTCGATCTTCTCAGCCAGCTTCTCCTCAGACTTGATAATTCTCTTCAGATTCGGTTTTGTTACCGGATGCTTCGCTACGAAAATTGTACAGCAGTCCTCGTACGGAAGTGTGGATGTCTCGAATGTATCGATCTTCACGGAAATGTCTACGATATCCTGCTTGTCGAATGCGATCAGCGGACGGAGCACCGGCATCTCACATACTTCGTTTGTTACTGCTAAGGACGGCATAGTCTGGGACGCTACCTGACCGATGCTTTCGCCTGTGATCAGTGCAAGACAGTCGGACTGTTTCGCGATCTCCTCTGCAATACGCATCATGTAACGGCGCATGATAATGGTAAGTTCATCGTGCGGACACTGGTCGTAGATGTAAAGCTGGATATCTGTAAAGTTTACGATATTCAGTTTGATCGGGCCTGTGTATTTTGCAACTAATTTTGCAAGGTCTACTACTTTCTGCTTTGCACGCTCGCTTGTGTATGGCGGGGCGTGGAAGTAAGTTGCTTCGATCGTTACACCACGTTTTGCCACCATCCAGCCGGCAACCGGACTGTCGATACCGCCGGAGAGCAATAACATCGCTTTTCCTGCTGTTCCGATCGGCATACCGCCCGGACCCGGGATTGTCTCAGAGAAGATATTGATCTTCTGACGGATCTCCACGTGAAGTGTCACATCCGGATTATGAACATCTACTTTTGTCTCCGGGAATCTTGTTAAGATCACTTCACCGAGATCACGGTTGATCTGATCAGAAGTTGCCGGATAGTTCTTATCCGCACGGCGTGCGATTACTTTGAATGTAAAGTTCTTGTCCTCGTATGCTTCGTCGATATATTTTGCCACTTCTTCTTTCAGGCTCTCATAGTCACCTTTTTCCACCTGAACCATCGGACAGATGCCAACAATACCGAATACATGCTGCAGAGAATCCACGATCTCGTCGAAATCGTATTCTTCATTTGCCTCTGCATAGATACGGCCTTGCTCTTTTGTGATCACAAACGCGCCGTCATGACGTTTTAAGCGGTTGTTGATCTGTTTTACAAGCGCATCTTCGAACAGGTAACGGTTTTTACCCTTTACGCCGATCTCAGCGTACTTAATTAAAAAAGATTTATAATTCATGGTTCCTCCAAT
>JAFOCX010000061.1 GCA_017380975.1 Lachnospiraceae bacterium | reverse complement strand
ATCGGTGTCCGCAGACAGAAGACAACCATGATCTTCAGTCTGGAAATGTCCAAGGAGCAGCTGGTTAACCGTATGTTGGCCATGGAGTCCAACGTCGATTCACAGAAGCTCCGAACAGGTACACTGACCGATGCAGACTGGGATGCGGTTGTAGAAGGTATCGGAACCATCGGTAATTCAAAACTGATCATCGATGATACCCCGGGTATTTCGATCATGGAACTTCGTTCCAAATGCCGTAAGGTAAAACTGGAGCATGGTCTGGATCTGGTTATGATCGACTATTTACAGTTGATGACCGGAAGCGGTAAGAGCGGAGATAACCGTCAGCAGGAGATTTCCGAGATTTCCCGTTCCCTGAAAGCGCTGGCGCGTGAAATCAATGCGCCGGTAATCGCGCTGTCTCAGCTCTCTCGTGCGTGTGAGACTCGTACGGACCATCGTCCGATGCTTTCGGACCTTCGTGAGTCCGGTGCGATCGAGCAGGATGCGGACGTGGTTATGTTCCTGTACCGTGATGATTATTATAATAAAGACACCGATACACCGAATGTGGCGGAAGTTATTATCGCAAAACAGCGTAACGGCCCGATCGGTACGGTTACATTAGGCTGGAAGCCAGAATTAACACGATTTGTGAATATGGCGAAAGAGCAGTAAATGGATATTTAATTGAGGAAATGTTTTTAAAGCATTTCCTCTTTTTGTTCATTCACATATGCTGTATTCTGCAAACTTGCTGCGTTTCCGAATTTTATACGGCCATTGATTATCAGCCGCTCCCGACAAACTCAGCCCTGACGGGCTTCAGACAAGTCTCCGCGACTGAAATTAGTCCGTACAAAATATACGGAAACCTTGCAAGTGTTTGCAGAATACAGCATATGGAATTGAACAAAGAGTAGAAATACAAAAACATTTTCTCACTTAACTCTCCCTATCAAGCATCCAGACCGGTATACTATAAAAAGTGTAGATTGCTTGAGAAATATTTAATTTCTATATTAGATTTGTAAATAATAATAAGAGCTATATCTGATAGAAAATCCCGTACGTATCACAAATAATAGGTTGAACGACTGCGCTTCACAAGTTTTGCGCCCTTACAGAGGTCGCAGCGTCCTTATCGCGACTGGCGTAAGGGCGAATAAAACGATGTGAAGCAACGGTAGTCAACCGTAATTTGAGATAGTACGGGATTTTCTACAGATTGCTCTTTATTATGTTTACTAATCTAAATATCCACTTACTTAATAATCTCCAGCGCCGCCTGCACATCCTCGTGGAACTGCTCCCACTTCTCTTCGTGATCCACAAAGTATTTCGGGCAGGCTTTTCCTGTTACATCGTAATGACGGATCACATCCTTGGCTTCCAGTTCAAACTCCCGGCAGAGATATGCACTGAGATTTACGAGCGATGTATATGTACTGTCGTAAAATTTGCCGGTTGTGTCCGGATGGCAGCATTCGATTGAAATCGTGTCGCTGTTTCGTTTATTGGAAGCGTAAGCCACTTCATTTAACGGAACGCACTGAATCACTTCACCTTCCAATCCGATCACAAAATGGCTGCTTACAGATGTTGCATTGTTTCCACCCTGATATTTCAGTGATTCGAAATAATCGCGGTTTTCCAAAGCAGTACTGCATGGATTTGCCACATAGTGGACTACAATCCCTTTTACCTCCACAAGCGGAAGCTCTGGTCTGGAGTATTCGTTCGGTGTAAGAAGTTTTACATCCACGTATTCCGGAACAGATACCGTCGATGGATCGATCGGTTTCTTCTGAAATACATTTTTATATAGAACAATTCCGGCTGCAAGGATGATCAGGGCCGACACGCATAACAGACCGCTCATAAGCAGCTGACGGACTCGTTCCTGTTTTTTGCGTTCGATCCGGCGCATCTCACGACGCAGCTGTCTCTCTTTTTCTTCCCCGGACATCTCTGCTTCCCCCTTCATATCATTTCTAATTTCTCCCTATTTATGTTAGAATTACAACATACAGACTTGTATAATTGTAGTATAATGACCTCATAAAGTCAAGAATTGACAATTTCCCGGAGGTATTTTGTATGATTAGAAAAATTGTAAATATTAATGCTGAAAAATGTAATGGATGCGGTGCATGTGCGTCTGCCTGCCATGAAGCAGCGATCGTGATGATCGATGGAAAAGCCCGTCTGATCAAAGATGATTATTGTGATGGTCTTGGTGACTGTCTCCCGGCTTGTCCGATGGATGCGATCACGATCGTTGAACGTGAAGCAGCCGCTTATGACCATGAAGCAGTTATGGCCAGACTGGAATCCATGAAAGAGACTAACGCTTATGAGACAGCCGAACCGACGGTTCCGGTCCATTCTCGTCTGAAACAGTGGCCGGTTCAGATCAAACTGGCTCCGATCCGTGCTCCGTTCTTCAACGGATGCAAACTCCTGATCGCTGCAGACTGTACCGCTTATGCATACGGCAATTTCCACAATGATTTTATCGCCGACCATGTTACTCTCATCGGCTGTCCGAAACTGGACGCAGTCAATTATGCAGAAAAACTGGCTGAAATCTTCCGTCAGAACGACATTCGCGAAATTACCGTTACCCGCATGACAGTTCCGTGCTGCGGCGGAATGGGAATGGCTGTTCAGCAGGCGGTTGCTGCCTGTGGAAAAGATATTCCGGTTAAGATTGTTACCATTGACACTGACGGCACCATTGTATCTTAAGGTCAAGGAGGCATACCATGCATGTATTAAGACAACAATTATTCGGGGCGCTGATCGGACTTTCCAGAGCTTCCGAAAGCAAAGAAATCCTTGACAGTTCCGGAATGGCCCTGATCCATGGACTTTCTCTCGCATATGATCCGGTGTGGGAAGATTCCGATTCAGAAATCTCCGAACATATGGAGACTTCTGTAAAACAAGTGATTGAGACACTTCACGCCGAAAAGGCCTTGATGGCTCCGGACTGTGCAGCCTGTCAGTATCCATGCGGAAGAACTGCCGATTACGACATGGCGGAGACCTTGGAATCTTCAGAGACTCTTCGTAACGCCAAATTGCAGCTCCTCACTTTACTCGGTTCCGCTGCGGTCGCATCCCGGGAACAGTCCACGAAAGAACTCCGTCAGTTTCTCTCTGACGCACTCTTCCAGATCAGCTGCACCTATGAAGCCGGTCAGCTGAGTGATCTGATCTTACAGGCAGAAAGTTTTTCTTCTCGATAGCTTTTTTTATACTCTCATGATATACTGATAGATAGATTTTCATGATCGTGAATTCAAACTATTGGAGGAATTAACATGGATGTAAAGACATTAAAGGCACGTGTTTGCCAGGCGGTTGAGGAGCACAAAGAAGAGATCATGGCTCTCGGCGACAGTATTTTTCAGGAGCCGGAGCTTGGATATAAAGAATACAAGACTGCTGCGAAAGTAAAACAGTTTATTGAGGAAAAGATCGGT
>JAFOCX010000060.1 GCA_017380975.1 Lachnospiraceae bacterium | reverse complement strand
GGATTTAAACTCCTGGAATGCTGTTTCCGGATTGTCCCAGATCTGGTCGCTGGCAGTTGTAAGCAGTTCTTTTTCACGATCAATTGCCAATAAAGCCTGCTCTTTTGTGAATCCCATAATAATACCTCCTGAATTCATAAAATGTGTGTATAGTGATGTGGCTCCGGACCGAAAAAACGATCCGGAGCCATAACATTCAAAATTATAAATAATTAGATTGCTTTACCATCGATGAGAACGCACTTGATCTTGCTGTCAACATCGAACGGAGAACCGGCCATGATAACGATATCAGCGTCTTTGCCTTCCTCAAGGGAACCAACTCTGTCAGCGATACCAATGTGTTTTGCCGGGTTGATTGTGATAGCCTGAAGAGCGTCAAACTCGTCCATGCCTGCTTTCACAGCGAGGCCTGCGCATAACGGCAGATAGTGGAGCGGAGTTACCGGTGCGTCAGTGATGATGGAAACCTGACAGCCTGCTTTTGCAAGGATGCCCGGAGTCTCCCATGTCTTGTTCTGAAGCTCGAACTTGGAAGCGTGACCGAATGTCGGGCCAACTGCTAACGGGTAACCTGCGTTTACGAGCTCTTTTACGATCATGTGACCTTCTGTTACGTGCTCAAGAGTCATCTCAACGTCGAGTTCTTTTGCGATACGTACGAAGGAAAGGATATCATTTGCCTGGTGAGCGTGAGCTTTTAACGGCATCTCTTTGTTTAATACCGGGATAAGAGCTGCGGATTTCTCATCGTATGCCGGAAGTTTGGAAACATCATCGCCTGCAGCTTCTACCTTTGCTTTGTAGAGAGCGGCTTTCTTTAATGCGTTGCGAAGGTTTGCAGCAGATGTCATACGGCTGGAAATGCTCTTGTTCTGGTAGCAGCGTTTCGGGTTCTCACCGAATGCACACTTCATAGCAACGTCGTTCTTTACGATCATGTCGTCAGCGCATGTGCCAACCGGTTTGATCGCTGCGAATGTACCGCCGAGGATGTTAGCGGAACCTGGGCCTGTTGCGAAGGATGTAACACCTGCTTCAGCAGCCATACGCATGCACGGATCGAATGGGTTGATCGCATCGATCGCACGAAGGTGCGGAGCAACCGGATCATTCATCTCGTTGTAATCATGGCCTTCGTAACCGATGCCGTAGCCGTCAAGACCGATGTGGCAGTGAGCCTCTACGAAGCCCGGGTATACATGAAGGTCTGTTGCGTCGATGATCTCAGCGCCGTCAGCGTTTAAACCTGCACCGATCTTTACGATCTTGCCGTCTTCGATCATGATGTCAGCAACGAATGCTTCTTTAGAAATTGCGTTGTGGATAATACCATTTTTAATGCAAAGCATGGAAAAATTCCTCCTGTTATGAAAAATATATTTTTAAGAAACTACGTTTCTTGGATTTCCTGCAAAAAATGCCTTGATATTGCCATCGAGAATGGAAACCAGTCTCTGGCGTGTTTCGAGACCTTTCCAACCCATGTGTGGGGTCAGGATCACATTGTCCAGAGTGTAGAGCGGATTGTCGTCCGCCGGCGGCTCTGTTTCCTGAACATCCAGGGCAGCGCCCGCGATCACACCATTCTGCAATGCTTCGATCAGTGCCGGTTCATCTACCAGAGCACCGCGGGAAGTATTTACAAGGAATGCGGAAGGTTTCATCTTGGACAAGGTCTCTTTGTTGATAATGTGTCTGGTCTGCGGTGTCAGTGGACAGTGGAGAGAAATATAATCACTGTTCGCTAATAATGTGTCCAGATCCACGTAACGGATACCGTCGGAATCTTCACGCGGAGTTCTTGTGTAAACGAGAATGTCCATATCGAGCGCTTTGGCGATCTTGATCACTGCACGGCCGATGTTTCCGGCACCGATGATACCGAGGGTTTTGCCGTTTACTTCCACGTGCGGAACCTGAAGGTGTTTTGTGAAGTTGCTGTGATCACCTTTGGCAAGCATCTTCATCTGTGTCTGCATGGTGGAACTTAAGTTCAGGATCATCATGATGGCTGTGTGTGCCACGCGCTCAGAGCTGTAGGACGGTACATTGCAGACAATGATCCCTTTTTCTCTTGCGGCAGCCAGATCAATATTGTTATAGCCGGTTCCGGCTTCGCAGATGATCTTCACAGAGTCCGGGAACTGGCGGATCAGGTCTCCGCTTACCGGCATTTCTTTTGTAACAACAACGCCTGCACTCTGAATGCGCTCTAAAAGCTGCTCCGGAGTGGTATCATCATATACAGTCACATCATCGGAAAGAATGGAAAAATCCAGATTTCCGTCATAATTCATCTTTGCTGCATTTAAAACAACCGTTTTTTTGTTCATTGGGTTCTTACCTCCAATCTTATAAATAGTCCAGAAACGATTTCAACCTGTCAGCCGGCAGCTGTCCGGGCGCCGAAGCCTGTCCGGCCGTTCCGAATGTGACAGAGGAGCCGGTAAAGGATCCGCATACACGGCTGATCACACCTAAACGTCCCATGGACATGGTGATCACCGGGGTATCCCTATGCTGTTCTTTCATGGTAACCGTGGCAGAGAGCAGGGTCAGGACATCACGTTCGGAATTAGGCATAACTGCGTATTTCACGATGTCTGCACCAAGGTCCTGCATCCGGCAAAGATCGGACACAAGTTCCGTTTCCGGAGGAGTTTTTGTAAAGTCGTGCTTGGAAGCGACGATCTTTGTGGTATCTGTGAGATGGGCAGAGCTGCAAAGCCGGGTCATAACATCCGCGCCTCTGGAAAGTTCTACATCCACCAGATCAGCCAGACCGCTTTCGATCACAGCAAGATTGATCGCTTCGTATTCTTCCGTCGGAATATCCGCCTGTCCGCCTTCGTTGGCAGTGCGGATTGTAAACAAAAGAGGGATATCGCCGAGGATCTCGCGGAGTGCATACAGAACTTCCAGACAGAGGGATTTATTTCTGAAATCACCATAAAAATCCGCACGCCATTCCACCAGGTCGCAGGGACCGGTTTGGAGTGTCTGTGCAGATCGAAGCAGGTTATGCAGATCCGAATCCGTAAGAGGAATGCAGATCTTTGGAAGACCTTCACCAAGTGTCAGGTTTCTGACTTGAACTACGCGTTCCATCGGTATTTTCACCTCATTTTTTTCTATAGCTAGTATAAAGGGAAAGAATGGAATTGTCAATATTCACTAAAATGAGATGGATTATCAAGAGGTTTCTTATGCGAAATAATCTTTTATAAAAAGAACTTGATGGGTGCGAGAGAAGTCGATATAATAGGTGAAAAATACTTGAGGAGTAGTAGAGAGTATGAACAGTAACAAACATATGGCTGCGTTGGGAAGAATGATCGCATCCATGGCAATTTTCGGTACGGTCGGTATCTTCATTAAGAGTATTCCGTTTCCGTCTGCGGTAATCGCACTGGGACGCGGCATCATTGGTTCCATTTTCCTGTTATTGACAGCAGCTGTGTCGAAGAAGGCGCTGGACGTTCCGGCAATTAAAAAGAACTTAAAACTGCTGATCTTGTCCGGTGTGGCGATCGGCGTAAACTGGATCTTATTATTTGAAGCTTACAAATACATTCCGGTATCGACAGCGACTTTGTGTTATTATCTGTCCCCGGTATTTGTGACCCTGGCATCTCCGATCGTTCTGAAGGAGAAACTGACAGGAATGAAGTTAGCTTGTGTAGGTGCAGCGCTTCTTGGTATGGCATTGATCTCCGGTGTGTTCCAGGGCAATGCAGCAGGCGGTCAGTTTACAGGAATCTTACTGGCTTGCGGCGCAGCGGTTCTTTACGCAACCGTTGTATTGCTCAACAAATTTATCAAAGATATTCCGGCCAATGACTGTACTGTGATGCAGCTTGGTACGGTAGCTGTGGTATTGCTTCCATATGTTCTGTTGACAGAAAACCTTGGCGCGATCGCATGGGAGCCGTCCCATGTGGCGATGTTAGTGTTTGTCGGTATTTTACATACAGGTATTGCGTACAAACTGTATTTTGGAGCAGTTCCGTACGTGGAAGGACAGACCATTGCGCTGGTCAGTTACGTAGATCCGGTGATCACGATCATTTTATCAGCGATCATTCTCGGAGAACCGCTGACAGTTTACAGCATTGCAGGTGCGGTGCTGATCCTTGGTTCCACGATGGTGGGAGAATTAATCGGAAAGAAATAATGGAAAGACCGTCAGACAAAGGTGTCCGGCGGTCTTTTTTTACTTGTTGAAAATACCAAAATATGTTATGATAAAAGTTGGGAATTATTGTTTCATAAACCGCAGACTATGCGGTAATGGGAAGGAGAAAATATATAATGAAATACGATTTTACCAGTATTATTGACCGTCACGGAAAAGACTCCATCGCGGTAGATCCGGCTCCGGATTCTCCGTATCGTTCCGGATTTGAATTAAAACCGGGCTTCGATCACATTCCGATGTGGATCGCAGATATGAACTTCGCGGTTGTTCCGACAATCCAGGAAGCGATCATCGAACGTGTGAAACATCCGACATTCGGTTATTTCAGACCGCGTGAGGAATACTTCCAGAGCATTATCGACTGGCAGAGCAAGAGAAACGGTGTAACAGGATTAAAACCGGAACACATTGGTTATGAGAATGGTGTTCTTGGCGGTGTTACAAGTGCACTTCGCATTCTGGCGTCTCAGGGTGACAAGATCCTTGTTCATTCTCCATGCTATATTGGTTTCACAAACATCTTAAAGAACAACGGTTTCGAAGCAGTTCACAGCCCGTTATACCAGGATGAGAATGGTGTATGGCGCATGGACTACGAAGATATGGACAAGAAATTAAAAGAGCATAAGATCCACACAGCAATCTTCTGTTCTCCGCATAACCCGAGCGGCCGTGTTTGGGAGAAGTGGGAGATCGAGAAAGCAATGGAAGTTTACAAGAACAACGATGTATTTGTAATCTCCGATGAAATCTGGTCCGATATCCTTTTAAATGGTCACAAGCACATCCCGACACAGTCCGTATCTGAGGATGCAAAACAGAGAACGATCGCAATGTACGCTCCGTCCAAGACATTCAGCCTTGCTGGTCTGGTTGGCAGCTACCACATTGTATACAACAGCTGGCTCAACGACCGTTTATTAAAAGAAGAGTCCTTAGGTCACTACAACTCCATGAACCTTCTTTCCATGTACGCCCTCATCGGTGCTTATAAACCGGAAGGTCACGAGTGGGTAGATGAGCTTTGCCAGGTGCTTTCTGAGAATGTAAACTACGGTTACGACTTCATCAAAGAGCATTTCAAAGGCGTTAAGATCATCAAACCGCAGGGTACATATCTCTTATTCCTTGACTGCACAGAGTGGTTAGAGGAGCACAACATGGACTTCGAGACACTGAGAAAGAAAGGTTTAGAGGTTGGTGTTGACTGGCAGAACGGCGAGGCATTCTTTATGAAGAATGCGATCCGTATGAACCTGGCACTTCCGATGTCCAGAGTGAAAGAGGCATTTGACCGTCTTGACAAATACGTATTTAATGCATAATTGACACATTTTGAAGAATGTGATATAACGAAAAGGCTCCTGAAATCTGTAGTGTAGGTTTCCGGAGCCTTTGTTTTGTCTGAGTAAGTTTACAGGGAGAAATTCAAGAATGAAAGGGAAAACATTCTTCAAAGTCGATTTTTTACATGGACCGATCGTGAAGTCTCTGGTGCTTTTTGCAATCCCGATGCTGATATCGAGTTTGTTTCAGCAGCTTTACAATATGGTCGATACGATGATCATCGGTCATTACCTGGGAGATGATTCTCTGGCTGCGATGGGAGCATGTTCATCTATTTATTCCTTGATTGTGGGATTTGCACTGGGAATCGGAAGCGGTATGTCGATCGTCAATGCAAGAAGTTACGGTGCCGGTGATCTGGATAAATTAAAACGCTCTGTGGCAAGTTCCATTTGCATTGGTTTGTGTGTGGCTGCAGTCGCTACGGTTTTTGGCGGTCTCCTGTTAAGACCAATATTGGAATTGCTTCATACACCGGAAAATATCATAGAAGAAGCATATTTATATGTGTCGACCATTGTATCCGGTGTGGCGATAACGATGACATACAATCTCTGTTCCGGAATGCTTCGAGCCATCGGAAACAGTTTTATGCCGCTGGTATTTTTGATCGTTTCTTCTATATTGAATGTATTTTTGGATCTGGTCATGATCGTTCAGTTTTCCATGGGCGTGCGCGGCGCTGCTCTGGCAACCGTGATGTCCCAGGCCGTTTCTGCAGTCCTTTGTGCAGCATATATTGTGAAAAAGACACCGATGCTGGTTCCTAAGAAAGAACATTTCCACTTTGATGCAGATTTGTGGAAAGAGCTGTTTGCGCAGGGAATTTCCATGGCGCTGATGGGAAGCATTGTTTCCATTGGTACCGTAATCCTGCAGTATGCGATCAATGGTTTTGGATCCCTGACCATTGTGGCGCATATGGCAGCAAGAAAGATTTACAGTTTGTTCTGTCTGGCGATCAATGTGACCTCCATGGCAGTATCCACCTTCGTTTCTCAAAATAAGGGTGCGGGAAATCGGGAACGAATTGTAACAGTCATGAAATATGCTTACATCTATGATGTGCTTGCGGCGGGAGTGATCACCGTTGCGCTTTGGGCATTTGGAGAGCAAATGGTCATCTGGCTGACAGGCACCAAAGATCCGATCGTATTAGAAAATGCAGTTCTGTACCTTCGTTTGATCGGTCCGTTTCTTGCAATTCTGGGTATGCTGCTGCAGACCAGAAGTGCTCTTCAGGGAATCGGTGAAAAACTTCTCCCGATCATGTCCAGCGTGATCGAGATGGTCGGAAAGATTTTGTTTGCCGTATTCATTATTCCGAAAATGGGATACTTTGCAGTGATCATCTGTGAGCCGATCATCTGGTGCGTCATGGTGGCGGAGCTGCTGTGGGCGTTCTGGAGAAATGGATTTGTGCGCGGAGAGCGTGTGTAAACTGACATTTTGTTGAGTCAACTTGGTGCTAAAAGAGTCCCGGGTTGGCAGGGATTTTCGAAAAACCTGCCAATCTGGGATTTTTTCTGTTTTTGAGAGTGTTGGTGGCCAATCAAAGAGGGGAAGTTTTACTTGTCGAATTGGATATTTGATTATAATAGTGGCACCAGAATCCAATCATATTGCAACAAAAATGAGTGTATATACGATTTCTACAAAGATTTTATTATATGCTGGCTAATCAATCATGAAAAAAACTTCAAATCTCTTGGATTGGCAACTGACATGACGAAGTAGGAATCCAATGATTACAAAAAACACTAGAAAATCACTTGGTCATCGATAGCGGTATTATGACTCCAAATCCTAATAGCGCAAAT
>JAFOCX010000059.1 GCA_017380975.1 Lachnospiraceae bacterium | reverse complement strand
TTTTTTTTTGAATCTCATATCCTAGTAGCATCCTCTTTTTTTACATCTTGAATAACCATTGTATTCCAAAATGGATGCATCACCGATGTAATATCTTGTGTTTTCTGGCAATAAATTCTGAACATAAGATGTGCCGTGATATTTGCCTGTGTTTATGTTGACAGTCCAGAAGGAGCCGTCTGTCGGTTTGATTTGAAGCATTCCGGACACATATGGCATATTGGCAGTCCAGTTTGCAGCTTCATCAGCAGCAACAGTCGTAGAAGCAGATGTAATTGTTGACGTAATTGCAGATACAGTCTGAGTCTGAATGGTACCATCGACAATCCATGCACCATTTGTGCCTACAGTGTATCCATCCGGAGTTGTTGTATTAATCAAACAGTAACCAGTCTCATTGAAGTAGTAGCATTCAGCAATACCATCATTGTTTCCATCAATCCAGTGCCAACCGTTTGTTGGATAACTTCCATCATCATGCTGGTACCACCAGCCAACATGATCTTGAATCCAGGAACCGGCGAATGTGGTAGAAAGTGTTGAAAGCGCGATAGTTCCGGACAAAAGTAATGTTACTAATTGTTTCTTCATAAGTGTTCCTCCTATCATAACAAAGCAGATAATAACTCTGGGATGAAAATGCTACATTATAATGATAAATTATACCTTAGTGTAGTTGAGGTATCAATGAGGAAAATAACAAAAATATTTAGTGAAAGAAGAGAATATTTAGAGTGTGCAATAATATGAAATCTGCATTTTCAGCTCTTTTCTATTCCAATTAAATATGCTACAATAAAAGCTAAGATGCAAAATCAATACATAGTTCGGAGGTCTGAACGATGATTAAAGAGTTATTAAAGCTGGGAAATCCTCAGCTGTATGAAATCAGCAGCTCGATCACGGAAGCGGATATGAAAGATGTTCCGACGTGGGTTGCAGATCTGCATGATACACTGATGGAATACCGCAGAGTGTACGGGGCAGGAAGAGCAGTTGCTGCGCCGCAGATCGGTATTCAGAAGAGACTTTTGTATATGTATCTGGATAAAGCATACGTGTTTATCAATCCGGTTATGGAGTTTCCGGATGATGAGATGTATGAGTTGTTGGATGACTGTATGTCATTCCCGGGACTGATCGTTAAGGTCAGCCGTCACCGCAGGGCTTTGATCAAGTATTTTGATTTGGAGATGAAACCTCAGGTGATGGAACTGGAGGGAGATCTTTCCGAACTTTTACAGCATGAGTATGATCACTTGGATGGTATTCTCGCGACCATGCGTGCTGTGGATAATAAATCTCTTTATATGGAACAGATGAAGAGAGATTTTTCTTAAATTTTACTTGCAGAAATTGACATTAGGAGGAAAATTTTATGTATCGAATTCTCGAACTGAACCCGGAGTTAGTGCCGTATGAAGGCGATATCAACCTTCGTATGCATTTATATAATGAAACAAAGAAGCGCCTGATCGGAGAAAATGGTAAATTAATCGATTTTGCCAATGCGCATGATTATTTCGGTATTCACCATGTGGAGAATGGCTGGGTGTACCGTGAGTGGGCACCGAGTGCAGGTCAGTTATGGCTGACAGGTGAGTTCAATAACTGGAGCAAGTCATCCCATCCGTTAAAGAATATCGGAAACGGAAACTGGGAGATCGAATTAAAGGAAGAAGAGCTTTGGGAAGGCTGTAAGGTGAAAACAGTTGTAGAAGCCTGGGGCAATATCACAGAGCATATTCCGCTTTATATCCGTCGCGTGACACAGGATCCGCAGACAATCACCTGGTGCGGTGAGGTTGTAGATGACCGCAAAGTGTTCGAGTGGACAGACAAAAAGTTCAAAGGTGAGAAATCCCTTTATATTTATGAAGCACACGTTGGTATGGCACAGGAGGAAGGAAAAGTAGGCTCTTATCGTGAGTTTGCAGATTACACACTTCCGCGCGTACAGAAAGCCGGCTACAACACCATCCAGTTAATGGCGATCATGGAGCATCCGTATTACGGCAGCTTTGGTTACCAGGTTTCTAACTTCTTTGCAGCTTCCAGCTGGTTTGGCAAACCGGAAGATTTAAAATATCTTGTAAATAAAGCGCATGAGATGGGTATCCGTGTTCTCTTAGACGTGGTTCATTCTCATGCGGTTAAGAACACGGCTGAAGGTATCAATATGTTTGATGGTACTACATGGCAGTTCTTCCACGACGGTGACAAGGGTGAGCACCCGGCTTGGGGTACAAAGTGCTTTGATTACGGCAAAGATGGAGTTATCCACTTCCTTCTTTCCAACTTAAAGTTCTGGATGACAGAGTATCACTTCGATGGTTTCCGTTTCGACGGTGTTACATCCATGCTTTACCATGACCATGGTCTTGGAACAAGCTTTGACAACAGCAAATACTTCTCTCTGAATACTCATGTGGAGGCGATTACCTATTTACAGCTTGCCAATGAACTGATCCGTCAGGTAAATCCGAAAGCGATCACTGTGGCAGAGGATATGTCCGGTATGCCGGGTATGTGTCTCCCGATCGAGGATGGCGGTATCGGCTTTGACTATCGTCTTGCTATGGGTATGCCGGATATGTGGGTGAAGGCTGTCAAAGAGTCTGCAGACGAAGGCTGGCATATCAATGGTATGTGGGGCAATATGTGTATGAGACGTCCGGGAGAGGGAACAGTGGCTTATGTAGAGAGCCATGACCAGGCACTGGTTGGCGATCAGACGATGATCTTCCGTCTGGCAGGTGCCAATATGTACACAGATATGAATAAAGATTGCCATAATCCGAGAATCGACCGTGCAATTGCTCTTCACAAGATGATCCGTCTGTATTCCATCGGTGCAGGTGGTGAAGCGTACCTGAACTTCATGGGCAATGAATTCGGTCATCCGGAATGGATTGATTTCCCGCGTGAGGGTAACGGCTGGAGTTTCCATTACTGCAGACGTCAGTGGAGCCTTCGTGACAACGGTTTCCTGAAGTATGAGTGGTTAGGTGATTTTGATGAGGATATGATCGCTCTGACTAAGAAGCATAAGATCTTCGAGCAGAGATTCGGTGATCTGAGACTTTCTAAAGAGCCGGAGAAGATGATCGCATTCTACCGCAAAGGATTGCTGTTTGCATTCAACTTCCATCCGACTCAGTCCTTAACAAATGTACTGATTCCGGTTGAGAACTATGCGGACTATACAGTTGCAATGTCCAGTGACGATGAAAAGTACGGCGGATTCAACCAGGTAGAGCATATCAAATATCCGGTTAAGAGATTCAATGGTCAGAACTTCATCGAGATTTATTTACCGGCTCGTACTGCAATTGTTCTTGAAGAGGGAAGAAAACGCCCGGTTCCGAAGAAAATCTTAGAGGCAGAAGAGAAGGCAAGACAGGAGAGAGAAGCCGCTGAGAAAGCCAGATTAGAAGCGGAAGCAAAGGCTGCAGAGGCAGTTCTGGAAACAAGCAAAGAGGCTGACAAATAAATATTACGGAAAAAGAGGAAATTTTTATAAATTTCCTCTTTTCTTTTTAGGAAAGTAGTGTTATAATGACGCACATGAAAAATGAATAACATCTGCAAACGTAGCAGATTATAGAAGATAGAGGTGCAGGATTTAAGAGTACCGCAAACGTTCAGCCGGACCGGCTGTTTGTGGGAAAGGAAATTTTGCCGAAGGGTTTTTGCAGGTCCATGCAAGGATACCTGGGACGACGGAGAAGATCCGGCGGACTGTCACAAATTGTGGAGCGCTATCTTGTGTTGTGAAAGTATGCGAATATGATATTTTTTCTTTTATTATGCTCGCCTGAATGTTACACCACAAACGCGTCTTCGTAAGGGACTATCGTTTGTGGTGTTTTTTATTTCAGAAGAGAAAAAGAAAGGATTTGAGTAAGATGAAAAGTAACAGAAGATTAAGAGTTCTGCCAATGCTTGTTCTGGCATTCGTAATGATGTTCGGAATGACAGCATTTGCGGCAGAAGAGGCTGCGTATGTTCCGGAAGTATATGCAACATGGGTAGCACTGGTGCCGCCGGTGATCGCGATCGCGTTGGCGCTTATCACAAAGGAGGTTTACAGTTCCCTGTTTGTCGGTATTGCAGCAGGCGGATTCCTGTATTCCGGCATGAATTTTGAAGTGGCAGTCACACATATTTTTGAGAACGGTATGATCTCCGTTCTTTCTGACGGTTACAATGTAGGTATTTTGATTTTCCTTGTAGTACTTGGAACTATGGTATCTCTGATGAACCGTGCAGGCGGATCTGCAGCATTCGGTCAGTTTGCAGCAAGCAAGATCAAAGGACGCGTAGGTGCACAGCTCGCAACCATTATCCTTGGAATGATGATCTTTATTGATGATTATTTCAACTGCCTCACAGTAGGCAGCGTTATGCGTCCGGTAACAGATAAATTCAAAGTATCCCGTGCAAAACTTGCGTATCTGATTGATGCAACTGCAGCTCCGATCTGTATTATTGCTCCGATTTCTTCCTGGGCAGCAGCGGTTACAGGTTTCGTTGAGGGTGAAGATGGATTTTCCATTTTCTGCCGTGCGATCCCGTACAATTTCTACGCACTG
>JAFOCX010000058.1 GCA_017380975.1 Lachnospiraceae bacterium | reverse complement strand
GGAAAGCCGCAAGATCATGGACCGTCTGGTCTGTGGTGACGTTGGCTACGGAAAAACAGAGATTGCGATCCGTGCTGCATTCAAAGCGATCCAGGAAGGAAAACAGGTGGTTTACCTGGTTCCGACTACGATCCTTGCCCAGCAGCATTACAATACATTTGTCCAGCGAATGAAGGATTTCCCGGTTCGCGTGGACATGATGTCCAGATTTCGAACTCCGGCGCAGATGAAACTGACGCTGGAAGGATTGAAAAAGGGAATTGTGGACATCGTGATCGGTACCCACAGGGTTCTCTCTAAGGATGTAGAATTCAAAAATCTGGGTCTCCTGATCATTGACGAGGAGCAGCGTTTTGGCGTTGCCCATAAAGAAAAGATCAAACAGATGAAGCAGAACATTGATGTTCTGACCTTAACAGCGACCCCGATCCCGCGTACTCTTCATATGAGTATGATCGGAATCCGCGATATGAGTGTGCTGGAAGAGCCTCCGGTAGACCGTGTTCCGATCCAGACTTACGTGATGGAATACAATGACGAGATGGTTCGTGAGGCGATTCATCGTGAATTGATGCGCAATGGTCAGGTGTACTATGTATACAATCGTGTCAGCAACATTGACGAAGTTGCCAATCATGTGGCGGCTTTGGTTCCGGATGCGAATGTGGCATTTGCACACGGTCAGATGAGCGAGCGACAGCTGGAAAAGATCATGCTGGACTTCGTGAATGGTGAAATTGACGTGCTGGTATCCACAACCATCATTGAAACGGGACTGGATATCCCCAATGCAAATACCATGATCATTCACGACGCGGACAGACTGGGACTTTCTCAGCTGTATCAGATCCGAGGCCGTATCGGACGTTCGAACCGCACTTCCTTTGCATTCCTCATGTATAAGCGTGATAAGCTGCTGAGAGAGGAAGCAGAAAAACGTCTCCAGGCAATCCGTGAGTTTACGGAACTGGGTTCCGGTATCAAGATCGCCATGCGAGATCTGGAACTGCGCGGTGCGGGAAACATTCTCGGTGCAGAGCAGCATGGACACATGGAGGCGGTCGGTTACGATCTTTACTGTAAGATGCTCAATGAAGCAGTTCTTGCGTTGAAGGGACTGGAAGAAGAGAAAGACCAGTTTGAAACCGTGGTGGACTGTGATGTCGACGCGTTTATTCCGGATGGATACATCAAGAATGAATACTTGAAGCTGGATGTTTACAAGCGTATATCCACGATTGAAAATGAAGAAGAGTACATGGATATGCAGGATGAGCTGATGGATCGTTTTGGTGATATTCCGAAATCCGTGGATAATCTTCTGCGTGTGGCTGAGCTGAAGGCCATGGCCCACCGCGCCTATGTGACTGAACTCACTATCAACCGCCAGGAAGTGCGGATCGAACTGTTCCCGAAAGCCAAGCTGGATATTTCAGGAATTCCGGGACTGATCGCGGAGTATAAAAATGCCCTTCGCTTTATTCCAGGTGAAAAGCCGATGATGCTGTACCAGGATAAGAGGACGAAGAACAAAGACTGCGAGAAGATGATGGCTATGGCGAAAGAGCTTATGGGGAAGCTTGGGGCACTTGCGAATACAAATGGATAAGATGAAAAGAAAACAGCAGATTGCAGGGAGTTATCTCCAGCAAATCTGCTGTTATTTCATTTACAGAGAACCTGGTTACCAGGATACATCCGTTGTCTCGTTAAGCATGTGCCTTTGTATATTCTTCCATTTCCATGATTCCGTCAATGATGAGCTGTTCGTCGACCGGATATGGCCATACACGGACATCAATTCCTGCCAATGCTTTCTTTGCAACGATCGGAAGGTCATCCGGTGTCGCATCAATGTCAGCCAGACAGGTCGGAAGTCCGATGGAACGGCTAAACTGGAAGAGCTTGTCTCTTTCTTCAAACTTTTTGTCGACAGTAAGCAGAACAAGAATGCCGTAGGAGACAACTTCACCGTGGAGGTGTCCGTTGTGCTCCACGCTTGGAATTACGGTAAATCCGTTATAAATTGCGTGGGCAAGACCTGTTGTATAGTCTACCTGAACAAAATTGGATACGAAACCGGTGGAAATGATAATACCCAGAACAACCTCCGTGAATTCTTTCGTCACACGGTGAGCTTTGCAGTCATCCATAGCCTGCTTGCCCCAACGGATGATCGGGTCAGCACACATGGAACTTAAGGCGATTCCCATAGCATCGCTGTGTGCCGGAATATGACCGCGGGAGGAAGTTGTACACTCGTAGTGTTTTGCCATCGTGTCTCCCATGCCTGCCCAGAGATAGGTATCCGGTGCATTGGCAATGATCTCCGTGTCGATGAAGATGTGGTTCGGAGGAACTTTGGAGAAGGAGTATTCTCTTAAGCTTCCGTCCGGGTGATAAACAATGCCGAGACTTGTGCAGCTTGCACATGTGGAGGCGATAGTCGGGAATGTAAAGAACGGTCTGTTGGTGGAGTGTGCCAGAACTTTACATGTGTCGATGGCTTTGCCGCCGCCGACTGCGAAAATCATATCTGCTTCTGCAATCTGCGGACGAAGCATGTCCATGTTCTCCACGGAGCATTCACCGCCGTACCAGAACACGCCGATCACTTCAAGGGATGAGTCCTCAATGGATTTAAGAATTTTGTCTTTTGCAGCATCCAGTGCCCGCTTTCCTCCAATAATGGCTACTTTTTTACCATATGTCGGGCATACATGTTTGATATCTTCATAGGCATCCGGGCCAATGGTGTAATTTGGGAAGAGTGATTTATCCATAATATAAGTTCCTTTCTGATTTCTGTCAGTTACTGAGCAGCATCGAATTCTTCACTGTGCTCTGCCATATATGTTTTGTTTTTGTAATATCCAACGGTCAGGAACGGAATGACGATGACTGCGATGCCAAGATAGCCACAGTATCCATAACCGTATTTAATGATATTTGTAAGGCCAACTAAAGAAATAGTCATGGACAGCGCGATAATGAAGATTGCGCTGATGGCATTTTTTGTAGTGGCAGAAGAGATATTCTTATAAAATTTTGCGTTTTCAAAACGAGAAACAAAGCCGAATGTGATTGTAACACCGGTGGAAATCAGGCAGAGAAGCAGGCAGCAGCCATATACGACAGTCAGCCAGGTTGCACCCATAGCAGTACAGCTTGTCAGAGTCGGGATTGTCGTTCCGCCTGAAACGGAAGTATAAACGCTTTCCCAGCCCATAAGCATCACTACGGAAAGTGTCAGAGCAACTGCGTTCATCACGAAGGAAATCCACATGGAATCTGCACATCCTTTTTTGTTTGTCAGCGGTGTGCCGCATGCAACCAGGGTCGGAAGTGTAACACACTGGAAACCTGCATAAACAAAGGCGTTCTTAATCGCAGCCGGAAGTGCGGAAAAGCCGTTTGCAGTAAAATTGTCTGCCATGATGACGGTTACCGGAGTTTCGCAGTTGAAGATGCCGATTGCGTAGATGATAATTGCGGTAACCAGAATTCCAATACTCATGTAGCTGGAAACTTTACGAATCAGGTCTGCACCGAAGATCGTCAGCAGCATAACAAGAATACCAATGGTTAAAATACCGATATTATAATTCAAACCAAAGTAGCTGTTAAGTGCGGATGCGGCACCGGAAATTGCAGCGGCGATGGCCATCAGTACCATGATATAGAAGAATGCTTCGAACAGCCATTCCAGTTTGTCGAATGGGTGAAATAAGGTTTCGAACAATTGCTTGGCGGATTTAATCTGTCTTGAGTTATACATGATCATCGCCTGGCGCATGGTCAATGTGAGAAGAAGCATGGAGATGATTGCTGAGACCGGACCCAGCCAGCCTAAATTTACATAATAGGTGTTGGCCTGGTTACCGGTTGCGAAGCCTCCGCCGGCATGGGAAGAAAAGAGCACGCAGCCCACGGAAAATACCATGGCAAACGGGATCTTGTTGGATGATTTCATAATTTTGTCCTCCTGTGTATGAATGAATCTTGTGACAGGAGTTTGTTTTTATTCTGCAATAAAAAACCGCCTCTCCTGCCATGAGGCAAAAGAGACGGGATAATTCTTTTTATACCGCGGTACCACTCTTTTTATTCTCCAGTCGGAGAATCACTCATTGGGATACTGACATATCCCGGCTCTGTAACGGGAGCTCCCGTCTGCACCTACTTGATTGGAAGAACCTGTCGGATCTACGCAATTGTGTTCAGCACAACCGCTCAACAATGAGTTCAACAATTTCCTACTTGATGCCTCGCACCTGCCGGCACTTCTCTGAAAGTTCTACGTTGTCTACTAGTTTGTGTCATCGCGTTTTCGATATCGATGTTATAGCACAGCTTTTTGACGCTGTCAAGATAAAAATTTAACGCGTTTAAGCAATGGAGCAAAAATGCGGATTATGATAGGAAATGCGTGGGAAAAGCATGATGAAATTTCTGCACAGGCTTGACAAAGCCTCGAAATCCACCTATAATTCACTTTATAGTAATAAAGGAAACAAGCGGAGAAGAGAAGAAGTAGCTGGATCCTAACCCCAGACAGAGAGCAGCCGGTCGGTGAAAGGCGCGTGGGACGGTCAAGTGAATACATCTCGGAGCTTTGCACCGAACGGGAAACCCAGTAGGCTGCAACGGAGTTGGCGCACGTTATAGCGTCGAGGGTCATGATGGTGACTTTCAGAGCTGTGTGGATGCGAGTCCATACGGGAAATTAGGTGGTAACACGAGATTATAGCCTCGTCCTAGTGATAGGATGAGGCTTTTTTAGTTCCAGGAACGGAACATATCGGATCCGCTGTCCGAAAAAGAAAAGGAGAAACAACAATGGGTGTTTATGAAGAGTTAGTTGCCCGTGGTCTGATCGCACAGGTAACAAATGAAGAAGAAATCAGAAAAATGGTAAACGAAGGCAAAGCGACATTCTACATTGGCTTTGACCCGACAGCAGACAGCTTACATGTAGGTCATTTCATGGCTCTCTGCTTAATGAAGAGATTACAGATGGCAGGCAACAAGCCGATCGCTCTTATCGGCGGCGGTACAGCTATGATCGGTGACCCGTCCGGTCGTACAGATATGCGTTCCATGATGACTGTTGAGACAATCCAGCACAACTGTGACTGCTTCAAGAAACAGATGGAGCGTTTCATCGACTTCTCCGACGGAAAAGCGATGATGGTAAACAACGCAGACTGGTTATTACAGCTGAACTACGTAGAGCTTCTCCGTGAAGTCGGCGCATGCTTCTCCGTTAACAACATGCTCCGTGCAGAGTGCTACAAACAGCGTATGGAAAAGGGCTTAAGCTT
>JAFOCX010000057.1 GCA_017380975.1 Lachnospiraceae bacterium | reverse complement strand
GCTTTGTATGCAGTATCCCGGATGGAGCGGCTGACGCGAATGGAATTGTTGTCACGCAGGTAGCGGCGGACTTCTCCCAGGATCATGGGAACTGCATAAGTGCTGAATTTTACATTTTGCGTGATATCGAAGTTGTCGATGGCCTTGATCAGACCGATGCATCCGATCTGGAACAGATCATCGACATTTTCATTTCCTCCGGTAAAACGCTGGATGACACTGAGGACAAGACGGAGATTGCCTTTGATGTATTCTTCTCGTGCCTGCATATCCCCTGCCAGGATCCGTTTAAATAATTCTTCTTTTTCTTCTGTGGTAAGAAGTGGCAGCTTTGATGTATTCACTCCGCAGATCTCAACTTTATAACCGGACATAGGGTTACCTCCGCACATGTATTCTTGGAATTTGTTATAAAAGAATGATGGACGGATTTTCGGTTGTTTATACGGAATGACGAATGGAAAAAATTTGAGAAATAAAAAACAGACCTGCTTTTGGAAACAAGTCTGTTTGTAACATGCTTAGTTGTTGTTATGTTCTGCCATATTCTGGCGGTAGAGGATCAGGAGTCCGCGAAGGAGGAGATCCGGAATGTAAGTGATCTCATGATTGCAAAGCGGAGTAATGAAACGAGCCATTCCGCCTGTTGCGACAAGGGTTGCTTTTTCACCCATCTCTGCTTCCATGCGGTCAATGAGACCGTCCAGCATGGCTGCGTTGCCGTACATGATACCGTTCTGCATGCACTCGACGGTATTCTTTCCGATCACACGCTTCGGAGCTTCCAGGTTGATCTGCGGGAGCTGTGCAGTATTGCCAACCAAGGCATTAAGAGAAACCATGACACCCGGAAGGATCACACCGCCGGTATAAGAGCCGTCGCGGTCCACGATGTCGAGGGTTGTAGCAGTACCCATATCGATGACGATGATCGGACCTTCGAACTGAGCTGCAGCAGCAACTGCGGCTACGATACGGTCGCCGCCCACGGATTTTGGATTGTCCACTTTGATGTTCAGTCCGGTCTTCATACCAGAACCGACAAGCATCGGCTTCTTCCCAATGATCTTTTTGACAGCGGAGGAAATCGGTGCATTGAGCGGCGGAACAACGGAGGACAAGATGGCGCCTTCGATATCAGAACGCTTAATTTTGCTGATTTCCAAGATGTTTTTCAGCATGATCGCGTATTCCAGACTGGTCTTTCTGTGGTCTGTCGTGATACGCTCCTCAAAATAGAGTTTGTTTTCATCAATACCGCCGACTACGATATTGCTGTTTCCCATATCAATTGTTAAAATCATAGAGAAAACTCCTTTCCCATTTGCATGGTAAGTGTTATAATGTTATAGTTAGGGGGTCTATGTTCACATAAACACCTATGTAACCATGAGTTATATTACCATATTTTTTAAAATATTACAACGGAGGAATCCAGAATGTTAAAAGGAAAGACCGTACTTTTAGGTGTGACAGGCAGTATTGCCGCATATAAGATCGCGAATCTGGCGAGCGCATTGATGAAGCTCCATGCAGAGGTTCATGTGATCATGACAAAAAATGCGACCAATTTTATCAACCCGATTACCTTTGAGACACTGACAGGCAACAAGTGTCTGGTGGATACGTTTGACCGAAACTTCGAGTTTTCTGTAGAGCATGTCTCGATCGCGAAGAAAGCCGATGTGGTTCTGGTTGCTCCGGCGTCCGCCAATGTGATCGCAAAACTGGCGCATGGTCTGGCAGATGATATGCTGACAACAACCATTCTTGCTTGTCAGTGCAAGAAGATCATCAGCCCGACGATGAACACAAGGATGTTCGAGAACCCGATCACTCAGGACAATATGAAGACTTGCCAGAGATACGGTATGGAAGTGATCCTTCCGGCCAGCGGATATCTGGCATGCGGAGATACCGGTGCAGGCAAGATGCCGGAGCCGGAAGTTCTGCTTCAGTATATCCTGAAAGAAATCCTGTACAAGAAGGATCTGACAGGCAAGAAGATCCTTGTAACAGCAGGTCCGACAAGAGAAGCCATTGATCCGGTTCGTTACATTACAAACCATTCCACAGGCAAGATGGGATATGCCATCGCGAAAGTGGCTGCTTACCGCGGCGCTGACGTAACCCTGGTAACAGGACCGACGGAGATTGCTCCGCCGATGTTTGTCAATGTGGTGAAAATCACAAGTGCAAAGGATATGTTCGATGCAGTAACTTCCAGAAGCGATGAGATGGATGTAGTGATCAAGTCCGCCGCAGTTGCTGATTATCGTCCGAAGTTTGTCGGAACAGAAAAGACAAAGAAAAAAGACGGTGACATGGCCATCGAGCTTGAGAGAACCGATGATATTTTAAAATATCTGGGAGAACATAAAAAAGAGGGTCAGTTCCTCTGCGGTTTCTCCATGGAGACTCAGAACATGTTAGAGAACTCCAGAGCGAAACTTGCGAAGAAGAATCTGGATATGATCGTTGCCAACAACCTGAAGGTGGCAGGAGCCGGTTTCGGTACTGACACAAACGTGGTAACATTTATCAAGAAAGATAAAGAAGTGGAACTGGACATGATGTCTAAGGAAGAAGTTGCAGTTCACATCTTAGATGAGATTTTCGGCTGCAAT
>JAFOCX010000056.1 GCA_017380975.1 Lachnospiraceae bacterium | reverse complement strand
TTACAGTGTAGTAGATATGCACTCCATCACAGTTCGTCAGGATCCGGCGGAGCTCAGAAAGCGTGCAAGAAACCTGCTCACACTTTACATTGCAGCCGGTCTTGATCCGGAAAAGAACTGCATCTACTATCAGTCCCATGTTTCCGGTCATGCAGAACTGGCTTGGATCTTAAACTGCTTCACATACATGGGCGAATTAAACCGCATGACACAGTTCAAGGACAAATCCGCAAAACATGCAGACAACATCAACGCAGGTCTGTTCACATATCCGGTACTGATGGCAGCAGATATCCTTCTGTTCCAGGCAGATGTAGTTCCGGTTGGTATTGACCAGATGCAGCACCTTGAGCTTACAAGAGATATTGCAAACCGTTTCAACAACATCTACGGTGATGTATTTACAGTTCCGGAACCGTACATCGGAAAATCCGGCGCGAAGATCATGAGCTTACAGGATCCGATGAAGAAGATGTCCAAGTCCGACGAGAACCCGAACGGCAGCATTTACTTAATGGACGATCCGGATACCATTATCCGTAAGTGTAAACGTGCAGTGACAGACTCCGTTGCGTGCGTACGTTACAGCGACGAGCAGCCGGGTATCAAGAACCTCATCGACATCTACTGTGCTTGTACAGGCAAGACTCCGGCAGAAGTTGAGGCAGAATTCGACGGTAAGGGTTACGGCGACTTCAAGATGGGCGTTGGCGAGGCGATCGTTTCCGTACTGAAACCGCTTCAGGACAACTACAACGACCTCACAAAGAACAAAGATTACATTGACAAAGTGATCAAAGAGAATGCAGAGAAAGCATCCTACTTCTCCAACAAGACATTAAGAAAAGTTCAGAAGAAGGTTGGTTTCCCGGAGAGAATTCGTTAATTTAAATACTCGTTTATTCCACGGCTGCACAGATTTCTGGCAGCCGTGTATTTGTAAATGGCCGGAAAGCAGGCAGGGAGGACAGACAGTATGAAATTGCTGACATATATCGTAGGTAAAAAAGAGATGATCGGAGTTCTGAATCAGGAAGAAACCTGGGTATATCCGGTTTCCGCAGCGGGAATGGATTATACCGATATGAAAGATCTGATCAGAGAGATGGGACAGTCCGAGATGGAGATGCTTCAGTATATCCTGAACAAAGAACCGCATGATGTACCGGGCGCGGCTCCGATGGAAGACGTAACTGTTCTGGCCCCGATCCCGGAACCGGATCAGGATATCATCTGTCTGGGAATCAACTATGCAGCTCATGCGGAGGAATCTGCACGTTTTGCAAAGGAGAGCTTCCAGAAAGACCATGAAAAACAGGCCATTTATTTTTCCAAACGTGTGAATCGTGCGGTAGATCCGGAAGGCGGGATCTCTGCGCACCGCGACCTGACAAACCAGTTAGACTATGAGGCAGAACTGGTGGTTGTCATCAAGAAAGATGCGAAAAATGTAGCACGTGAGAATGTGCGCGACTACATTTTCGGATATACCATTATGAACGATGTCAGTGCCCGTGAGGTGCAGAATGCACACAAGCAGTGGTATTTCGGAAAGAGTTTAGATAACTTCACACCATTAGGACCGTGGATCACAACAGAAGACGCCATCGAGTATCCGCCGAAATTAAAGATCCAGTCTAAGGTAAACGGAGAACTGCGTCAGGATTCCAACACAGAGCTGTTCTTAACGGACATTGAGGACGTGATCGTGGAACTGAGTCAAGGTATGACATTAAAAGCAGGTACTCTGATCGCAACCGGTACACCGTCCGGAGTCGGTATGGGCTTTGTACCGCCGAAATTCCTGAATGTTGGCGATGTGGTGGAATGTATCGTTGAAGGAATCGGTACACTTCGCAACACGATCGTGGAATAATAAAAAAGGTGGAGTGATTTATGATAGAACTGTATCCGGAATTTTATAATGACGTATTTGGCCCGATCATGCAGCCGGGTTCCAGCTCCCACATGGCGGCTCCGTGCCGCGCAGGATATCTTTGCAATTCTATTTTAGGAGAAGACGTGGCTGAGATCCTGGTGGAACTGGACAATGACGGTTCCTTCAAGGGAACATTCGGAACGATGAATGAAGACCTTGGCATGCTCAACGGCGCCATGGGTCATCTGCCGGACTATAAAGGATTCTTTGGTGTGAAAGCAGATCTGAAAGGGCGCGGGATCCCGTACAAATTTGATTTCTGCAGCATGAAAGAAAGTCCGCATATCAATTCTCTGAAATTTATTCTGACCGGAGTATCCGGTAAAAAAGTGTCTCTTGTTGCCAATTCCATCGGCGGAGGTATGATCGAGACCGTCTGGGTCAATGGTTATGAGTTTGTGGGAAAAGGTGACACCTACGTGCTCTGTGTGTATGATGAAACACGCAGTATTGATCATGAGGCACTGTATACAAAGATCTCTTCCTGTCAGCCGGTTCTGGAACATGGAATCGGAGAGGGACAGAATCAAGAAAATGGTTACGGTATTGGTCAGATGCACTGGTTTAAGATTGATTCTGAACCGACCGAGCAGACAAAAGCAGTGTTGGAATCTTCTTATGCGGTCCTGAAACCGGTTCTTCCGGTTCCGACCACATCCACGAAGAAACCGCAGCTCTATCAGGATATGGTGGAGTGGCGCAGACTTGCGGCAGAGCAGGGAAAATCTCTTCCGGAAGTGGCGATTGACTACGAGATGGCAGCATCCGGCTGGGAGCGTGAGCAGGTGGTTTCTTATATGCGTGACACCATCATGCCTGCGATGTACCGCAGAACGCACGCACTTTACGAAGAAGATGTGACTCCGATCACAACCCCGTTTACGGAGCTTCACTATAAAAAATGGCATGCAGCGATGCCGACACTTCCGCTCAATATGGGCGTGATCTCCAAATCCATCCAGTACGTGATGGCCGGACAGCCTCCGGTAGAAGGTGTCCTCAATGTTCCGGGGCCGATGGGAACCGGCGGAGGATTTATTTTTGGCGTGCTTTCCTCTGTGCAGGAAACATTAGATCTGTCTCAGGAAACATTGCTTGAGGGATTGTTTGTTGCAGCCGGTGTAGGTGCGATCTGCTATACGCGCAGTGCGCCGACAGGAGAAGTGACAGGATGTACAGGCGAATGCGGCTGTTGTTCTGCGATGGCAGCGGCAGCGGTAGCACAGATGCTTGGCGGAACTCCGGAGCAGGTGGAGGCAGCAGCTTCCATGGCACTTCAGGCTTCTGTTGGCTGGCCGTGTGATCCGATCCCGGGCGGCAAAGATATGCCTTGCATGGCCCGTGTTCTCTATGTGGCAACCATGTCCATTGTATATGCCCAGTGGGCACTGGCGGGCCAGGACCCGGTACTTCCGTTCCATGAGGTTCTTGATGTGGCAGACACCATCGGACGCGGTCTTTCCGGAGATCTGTTATGTACCGCACGCGGCGGTCATTGTGCAGCACCGACAGCCAAAAAACTGGCTTGCAGCTTCCGAGAGTGGCACAGTAAGCAGTAAGAATATGATAAAAAGGGACTTCATTCACCTAGCAGTGGCGATCAGAAGTCCCTTTTTATTAGTTACTTATTCAAATGGTTGTTAGTTAAGTTTCAAGCACAGTGTTTACAGTTGCGCTCAATTTCGTGAATCTTGGATTCGTGATGAACCAATCGTACTAAAATCTGTTCCTTGTCATAACGGTCATCGAGCAAGTGCTTGTACTTCCGCATAATATCTGCGTGTCCGTCAGCTACGGCTTTGATACCGAAAAAGACTTCATTTTCCAATCGAAGGTTGAGTCGGAAGAATTCGTCGTTCATTTTGTCTTCCATAGAGTCCATGCGATGTTCCATGGAATCCATTCTGAGCTCTAAAGAATCCATCTGGTGTTCCATGGAATCCATTCTGTGCTCCAAAGAATCCACCTTGAGCGCCAAAGAGTCTACCT
>JAFOCX010000055.1 GCA_017380975.1 Lachnospiraceae bacterium | reverse complement strand
TTTTAAAAGCGGATGTAAAACAGGATCTGGAACTTCAGGCAGAATATGATTACTATGTGAATGCGGGAGCAGAGGTTCTGATGCAGCTTGTGGCAAATTCTGAGATCACAGTTGATCCGGACGCTGCAGAGCAGATGCTTTATCAGATGACAACGACTTACCAGGCTCAGGCAGATATGTACGGTTTTGCATTTGAAGACTTCTTATCCTATTTCCTTGGCATGACTCCGGAAGATCTGGAAAATTATGCATCTGAGATCGTGAAACAGGAGATGGTTCTGCAGGCTCTGATCGAGAAAGAGAAGTTATCTGCAACCGATGAGCAGAAAGATATGGTTGCACGCATGAATGGATTTGCTGACGCGAAAGCACTTCTGGAGCAGATCGATGCAGAAGCGGCTGAGAATGTATTCAGCATGGGTGCGGCAAACTATTTCCTTCTTGAAAATTCCGTTGCAGCGGAATAATCGGGTTCCATTATTATGACAAGAAAAGCGTTGTTTTTTGATATTGACGGCACACTTCTCACTGACGGGACAAAGATATTGCCGAAGAGTGCGGAAGAAGCTGTGAAAAAGGCCCGTGAGGCCGGACACATGGTATTTATCAACACCGGTCGCTCCAGGATCCTGATGCAGGAACTGGAAGGCCGGATCGAAGTGGATGGATACCTCTGCGGCTGCGGTACACTGATCGAAGTGCAGGGACGCAAACTGATGCATCATGTGATCTCTGCAGAGCGCCGTTTTGAGATCCAGAAAGGAATCCTTCAGCATAAACTGGACGGAATCCTGGAGGGACCAAACGGGATCTTCGTGCAGCCGGGACAGTCTCATATGCCCGGAGTACAGAAGGTAAAAGACCGTTTCCTGGGAAGCGGTGTGATGTTCGAGGCAGATTGGACAAAGGGACCGATCATGTTCGATAAATTCTGTGTTTTGCAGGATGAGAACAGTGATATGGATGGGTTTAAGAAGTTCTTAGAACCGGACTTTGACTGGATCGACCGCGGACATAACTTATTTGAATGTGTTCCGAAGGGATTCGATAAAGCAACTGCCATGGAGTTTATTTTGCATTATTTTGATATTCCGTGGGAAGAGTCCTACGCCTTTGGTGACAGCAACAACGACCTTGCGATGATCAAATACGCATGTCACTCGGTGATCATGGAAGATCATGCAGAGGTTCTGGAACCGTATGCGGAACTTATCACAAAAAAGGTAGAAGAGGACGGTATTGCGTACGCGTTTCAGGTACTTAATATTGTAGATATATAAATTGATCAGATTTCATGTGAAATGCTTGAGATTTCATCAGGTGTATATTAAAATAAACATATAAATTATGGCATTTTACGTTTGAAAGGAGAATTATTAATGTATAATGGCATTGAGAATATTACAATTTGCGATCATCCGCTGATCAAACACAAACTCACGATGATCCGTGACAAAAACACAGGAACAAACGAGTTCCGTGCGATCATTGAGGAGATTGCGATGCTCATCGGTTATGAGGCGTTAAGAGATCTGGCTCTGGAAGAAGTTCCGGTTGAAACTCCGATCGAGACAGCGATGTGTCCGGTTATCGCAGGTAAAAAACCGGCGATCGTTCCGATCTTAAGAGCAGGTCTCGGCATGGTTGGCGGTCTTCTGAAATTAATGCCGGCAGCAAAAGTTGGTCATATTGGTATGTATCGTGATGAAGAAACATTTGAACCGCACGAATACTTCTGCAAACTTCCGTCTCCGATCGAGCAGCGCAGAATCTACGTGGTAGATCCGATGTTAGCAACCGGCGGTTCTGCAGTTGACGCGATCAAGCTGATCAAACAGCGCGGCGGTAAAGACATTTCCTTCCTTTGCGTCATTGCTGCTCCGGAAGGCATCGAGAAACTCCATGCAGAGCATCCGGACGTGAAGATCTTCGTTGGTAACTTAGATCGTCAGCTCAATGAAAAAGCTTACATCTGCCCGGGTCTTGGCGATGCAGGCGACAGAATCTTTGGTACAAAATAATCATCAGATATAAAAAAATCCCGTACTATCTCAATGCGTGTGACCACGTTCGAGTATAGCACGGGATTTTTTATTGATAAAACGTATCGTTCAATTACATAACTTCGAGATGGAAGTCTTTATCCGGAAGAACTGCATTTAATCCGATACCTGCAAGCGCACCTGCTGCAAGACCGGAAAGTCTGATTGTTAATTCTCCGATATGGAATACGATTGCACCTGCGTTGCTGTAGTTTACACCGATCGCAAGAACCAGGATCAGGGCAGCAATGATAACGTTGCGGGACTTTGTAAAGTCAACCTGATTTTCTACCACGTTTCTTACACCGACTGCGGAGATCATTCCGTAAAGGATTAAGGAGATACCGCCAACTGTTGCTGTCGGCATTACCTGGATCACGGAAGCAACCTTCGGACAGAAGGAGAAGAGGATCGCAAATACTGCTGCAAGTCTTACAACCGCCGGATCATATACCTTAGATAAGTTCAGAACACCTGTATTCTCGCCGTATGTTGTGTTCGCCGGACCGCCGAATACAGAAGAAAGAACGGTCGCAAGACCGTCACCGAGCATAGTTCTGTGAAGTCCCGGATCTTTGATATAGTTGATGCCTGTTGTGGAAGAGATCGCGGAGATATCGCCTACATGCTCAACGATGGTTGCCAATGCGATCGGCATGATCGTAAGAATAGAAGCAAACAATGTTTCTCCGTTAAAGTTCTCTCCAAACAGCGCAAATACGGTCATTTCCTTACGGATCGGGAAACCAAACCACGCTGCTTCTTTTACAGCTGTAAAATCTACCTCACCCATGCAGACACCGGCCGCATAAGATGCCATAACACCAAGTAAGATCGGAATGATCTTGATCATACCTTTTCCGTAAATATTACAGATAATTACAACTGCGATTGCAATGATCGCAAGCAGCCAGTTGTCTGTACAGCTGTCGATCGCGGACTTGGAAAGTGTCAGACCAATGGCAATGATGATCGGTCCGGTTACAATCGGAGGGAAAAAGGACATTACTTTCTGTGCAGAGAAAACTTTGATCAGTCCTGCGAATACTACGTAAACCAGACCTGCACATGCTACACCAAAACATGCATATGGGAGCATTTCAATGTTGCTGCTTCCGTCTGCCAAAAGCGGAGCGATCGCTCCGTATCCGCCTAAGAATGCGAAGGAGGAACCTAAGAAAGCCGGTACTTTTCCTTTTGTGATCAAGTGGAATAAAAGAGTACCTAAACCTGCAAATAATAAGGTTGTAGAGATATCAAGACCTGTAAGGATCGGCACAAGAACGGTTGCGCCAAACATCGCAAACATATGCTGTAAACCCAGCATAAAAACTTTGCCTTTTCCTAATTCTTTCACGCTGTAAATTGCGTCTGTTGAATTCATAATGATTTCCTTTCTATTAAGTTGAAATAGTGCCTCGCATATAATAGCCTAAGATTCCGATAAACGCAACATTTTTTGAAACATTTTCCATAAAAAATAAAACGAGACATAGGAAAATCCTATGTCTCGAAAAATAGTCTGTGGAATGATTAATTTTCCGGTTCGATCAGACCGTAAGTATTTGCTTTTCTCTTATAAACAACGTTGATCTGCTCTGTCTCAGAATTGAGGAACATGAAGAAATCGTGTCCTAACAGTTCCATCTGTAAGCAAGCCTCTTCCGGATCCATCGGTTTCATCGCGAAACGTTTTGTCTTCACGATCTTGATCGCCTCTTCCGGCTCTGCTTCTTCCTGGATAAACAGATCGCTGAATGCAGTTGCGCTCTGTTTTTTATCTACAATTTTTGTTTTATATTTTTTGATCTGACGCTCGATCACCTCTTCTACGAGGTCGATGGAAACGTACATATCGCTGGAGTCCTGTTCAGCTCGGATAATCGTGCCTTTGATCGGAATGGTAACCTCAATGTTCTGACGGCCTTTTTCTACACTCAGTGTAGCATGCACTTCAGTATCCGGAGAAAAATAACGGTCGAGTTTAGAAAGTTTGCTCTCTACTGCCTCTTTTAACGGTTCAGTTACGTTGATGTTTTTGCCACTAATGATATAACGCATAGAATCACTCCTTCTTTATTAGGATGGCTTTATTATAGCATATAATTCTGTAAAAAACAACCAATATCAGTAAAATTTGCGACAATTTAAAATTATTAAAAAAGTATTAAAACGATAGAAAAACCTTCGACAGGGATCGTCATTTGTCAATGGTTTCTTGGAAAAAAGAAGTCGAAAAATAAAATTTTATAAAATGTGTACAAAAATGAAACAACTAAGAAATTCACAGGAATCGGGAGTTTTCCCGTGGATAAGATTGTGGATAATGTGGATAACTTGGTGTATAACTGGATTTATCCCGTAAAATGGGCATATTTCAGGTGGACAGATTTCAACATAAGGATTGTGGATTAGTGTGGATAAAGTGGATAAGTCAAAAATCGAACATAAATTTTGTGCAATTTGTCTGGTTTACAATAAAATGTGGAATTATGTCGACAGGAAACATGTTAATAAATTGTGACTAAAATGTAAAAAATTAAGGAACCCGTTGAATTGATAATGCGAAAGTGTTAAAATATAAAGGATTGTATCATTAGGTAAGTATACCAATTTATAAATTAGGAGCGTGAACATGGGTCTTTTTGAAAAAGTGTTTGGTACACACAGTGACCGTGAATTAAAAGCGATCAGACCAATTGTTAATAAAATCGAAAATCTGCGCCCGACGATGCAGGCGATGAGCGATGAAGAATTAAGAGACCAGACAAGAAAATTTAAAGAGCGTCTGGCAAACGGTGAAACTCTGGATGATATCCTTCCGGAGGCATTTGCGACCGTTCGTGAAGCAAGTAAACGTGTGTTAAATATGGAGCATTACAATGTACAGCTGATCGGCGGCGTGGTCCTTCACCAGGGCCGTATCGCTGAGATGAAAACAGGTGAAGGTAAAACTCTTGTTTCCACATGTCCGGCTTATTTAAACGCACTTGCAGGAAAGGGCGTACACATCGTTACTGTCAACGACTATCTTGCAAAGCGAGATGCAGAGTGGATGGGTCAGGTGCACGAGTTCCTCGGATTAAAAGTCGGTGTGGTTCTGAACCACATGGATCCGAAGGAGAGACAGAAACAGTACAACTGCGATATCACTTATGTTACAAACAACGAGTTAGGTTTTGACTATCTTCGCGACAACATGGCGATCTATAAAGAAGAGATGGTTCTTCGCGGCCTCGATTACTGTATTATCGACGAAGTTGACTCTGTATTGATCGATGAGGCGAGAACTCCGCTTATCATCTCCGGTCAGAGCGGAAAGTCCACAAAACTTTATGAGATGTGCAACATCCTTGCGCAGCAGATGACACTCGGTGAGGAGACTGAGTTCAACAAGCTGGCAGCTCTGTTAGGCGAAGAGATGACGGAGTCCGGTGACTTTGTTATGAATGAGAAGGACAAAGTAGTAAACCTGACTGCAGACGGTGTTCAGAAGGTTGAGCGTTTCTTCCATATTGAGAACCTTGCGGATCCGGAGAATCTGGAGATCCAGCACAATATGATCCTTGCTCTCCGTGCACATTATATGATGCACAGAGACAAAGACTATGTAGTAAAAGACGGTCAGGTTATGATCGTTGACGAGTTCACAGGCCGTATTATGCCGGGCCGTCGTTATTCCGATGGTCTCCACCAGGCGATCGAGGCCAAGGAAGGTGTTAAGGTTCGCAAGGAGTCCAGAACTCTTGCAAATATCACATTCCAGAACTTCTTTAATAAATTCAAAAAGAAAGCCGGTATGACCGGTACTGCTCAGACGGAGGAGAAGGAGTTCCGTAACATCTACGAGATGGACGTTATTGTGATCCCGACCAACGTTCCGGTAAAACGTAAAGACCATGAAGACGCCGTTTACAAGACAAAGAAAGAGAAGTTCTTAGCGGTTGTCAATGAGATCGAGGCAACTTACAAGAAAGGCCAGCCGGTCCTCGTTGGTACGATCACCATCGAGACTTCCGAGATGCTGAGCCAGCTGCTGAAAAAACGCGGCATTCCGCACAACGTCCTCAATGCGAAGTTCCATGAGCGCGAGGCTGAGATCGTTGCAGATGCAGGTATGACAGGTGCAGTTACGATCGCTACCAACATGGCAGGCCGTGGTACGGATATTAAACTGGATGACGTTGCGAAAGCAGCCGGCGGTCTGAAGATCATCGGTACAGAGCGTCACGAGTCCAGACGTATCGACAACCAGCTCCGTGGACGTTCCGGCCGTCAGGGTGACCCGGGTGAGTCTCGTTTCTACATCTCTCTGGAAGACGATCTGATGCGTTTATTCGGTTCTGATAAACTGATGGATATGTTCAATGCTCTCGGTGTTCCGGAGAATGAGCAGATCGAGCATAAGATGTTATCTTCCGCGATCGAGAAAGCACAGCAGAAGATCGAGACAAACAACTACGGTATTCGTGAAAACCTCTTAAAGTACGACGAGGTTATGAACGAGCAGCGTGAAGTTATCTACGCAGAGCGCCGCCAGGTACTCAATGGTGAGAACATGCGTGACGTGATCGTGAAGATGATGAACGATATCGTAGAAAATGCAGTTGATATGTCCGTCGGCGATGATCAGCCGGCAGAGAAATGGGACTACAGAGAACTCAATGATCTCATCCGTTCCGTGATCCCGCTGGAGCCGATCCTCTATTCTGAGGCGATGAAGGGTATGAAGAAGAATGAATTAAAGCATATCCTGAAAGAGCAGGCGGTAAAACTTTACGAGGCGCATGAGGCACAGTTCCCGGATCCGGAGAAGATTCGTGAGATCGAGCGTGTGATCCTCTTAAAGGTCATTGACAATAAATGGATGGCTCATATCGATGATATGGAGCAGTTAAAGCAGGGTATCGGTCTCCAGGCTTATGGACAGAAGGATCCGCTCGTAGAGTATAAGATGAATGCTTTCGATATGTTCGAAAATATGTCTGCTGCGATCCAGGAAGAGACTGTACGTGTTCTGACTCATGTAAGAGTGGAGCAGGATATCAAGAGACAGAAGACAGTGAAAGTGCTCAGCACAAACCGTGACGAGAGCCTTGCACAGGCGCCGAAGAAGGCAGAGCAGAAGATTTATCCGAACTCTCCGTGTCCGTGCGGTTCCGGTAAGAAATACAAACAGTGCTGCGGCAGACTGGCTTAATATAAGGGGGACTGTATTCGATGGTTGAGTTAGACCAGTTTAAATACACATTATCCACATATGAAAAACCGCTCCAGGAAGTGCGTGTGGCGCTGAACCTGGATGCAAAGATGAAAAAGATCGACGAGCTGGACAGAACGATGGAAGAGCCGAGTTTCTGGGAAGATGCAGACAAGGCTGCAAAGATGGTAAAGGAAGCAAAGGGCCTGAAAGATACTGTGGAAGGCTTCGACAAGCTCCGGAATCAGTATGAAGAGATCGGCCTTCTGATCGAGATGGGTTACGAGGAAAATGATCCGGAGATTGTTCCGGAGATTCAGGAGATGCTGGATGAATTTGTATCCGAATTAGAAGCGCTTCGTCTCCGTACTCTTCTGACAGGCGAATATGACAGCAACAACGCGATTTTAAAATTAAGTGCCGGCGCAGGCGGAACCGAAGCCTGCGACTGGTGCAGCATGTTATACCGTATGTACTGCCGCTGGGCAGAGCGCAAAGGTTTTTCCGTTGAGGTTCTGGATTTCCAGGATGGTGATGAAGCGGGAATCAAGTGGGTAACCGTACAGATCAACGGTGAAAATGCATACGGATATATGAAATCTGAGCGCGGAGTGCATCGTCTCGTACGTATTTCTCCGTTCAATGCCAACGGTAAGAGACAGACATCTTTCGTATCCTGCGATATTATGCCGGACATTGAGGATGATATCGAGATCGAGATCAATATGGACGATCTCCGTATTGATACGTACCGTGCAAGCGGCGCCGGCGGACAGCATGTCAACAAGACATCTTCCGCGATCCGTATCACTCATCTTCCGACAGGAGTTGTGGTTCAGTGCCAGAATGAGCGTTCCCAGTTCCAGAACAAAGATAAGGCGATGCAGATGTTAAAGGCGAAGCTGTACATGCTGAAACAGCAGGAAAATGCGGAAAAGATTTCTGATATCCGCGGCGATGTCCTGGAAAATGGTTTCGGAAGCCAGATTCGTTCTTATGTATTACAGCCGTACACCATGATCAAAGACCACAGAACCGGATTTTCCATCGGTAATGTAGGAAACGTTCTTGATGGTGATGTAGATGGATTTATCAGTGCTTTCCTGAAATGGGAGAGTCTTGGCCGTCCGCAGGTAAAAGGCGGAGAAATGGAATAAGCAATCGATGATGGGCAGC
>JAFOCX010000054.1 GCA_017380975.1 Lachnospiraceae bacterium | reverse complement strand
CCCGGGACTCTTTATTACCAAGTTGACTCAATTAAATATCTACCCCACCGGCAAAAATGTCCACGCCACCGCGAGGAAAATCGCCGGAAGAAGGTTTGCCACTTTGACTTTCTTGCCCCAGATCAGGTTGACTCCGACACAGAAGATCAGCATGGAACCGGTCAGGGACATATTGGAAAGTGCCTGCTCGGTCATCAGCGGTTCCACAAGTCTCGCCAAAAGGGTGATGGATCCCTGGAACAAGCCAACCGGAATCGCGGAGAAAATGCAACCTTTTCCCATGGATGCTGTCATGATCATAATAATGATCAAGTCGAGGACTGCTTTTGCTGCCAGAATGGAATAATCGCCTGTGATTCCGTCTGTGATGGAACCAACCACTGCCATAGCGCCGATGCAAACAGTCAGGGATGCACTGACAAATCCGTCCACAAAGGTTGAATCGCCCTCACTCTTTGTCTTTTTCTTTAACCAGACGCCAAACTCTTCCATGTGGCGGTCAATGTCCATCCACTCTCCGATCAAAGCGCCCACTGCAAAACATGCGATCATCATCATGGAACCGGTCGTTGTAAGGCCATCTTCTGTAACCACCAGCATTTCTTCCATACAGCCGCCGATTCCAAGAAACAGCACACACAAGGCAGCTGCACTCATCAGTGTATCTTGGAATCTCTGCTTCATCTGCTTTCCAAACAATAATCCCAACAAACCGCCGATCACAATGCCGGCTACGTTGATCATCGTACCTAAACCAATCATATGTTTCTTCCTTCATGTATATATTTTGAGTCTGAATGCTCCGAATCATCCGATCGCTCATTTTATTATTCTAATACATTCGTACTATAAAATCCAGTTGAATTATATACACTGTCTATTTAACTGCCTACAATTTCAACATTCTGAAAGTAATATTTCAGAAGTTCTTCGTACGTTCTCCCTGCCTTTGCCATTTCATTTGCTCCAAACTGTGCAAATCCATATCCATGACCAATCCCTTTGCAGATCACTCTGATTTTTCCGTCCAGCCGTTCAAAAGAATAGCAAGCAGAAGTGAGTCCCAGGGCATATTGAACCTCTTCTCCGGTATATGTTTTTTGTCCGATCTGTACCTGTTTCACATAACCGGCTCCATCACGTTCTACAATCTGAATTCCTCCTCCGCTGTCCAATTCCATCTCAGAAACCGCAACGGCTCCCGGTATCTCATTGATCTTTTGCACAAACTCTTTTGTTTCAAATACCGGAAGACTGCGATAGTTTTCTGCGTGCAGATCGCCCGGGCTCTCAACCTGTTTTAAATAAGGAAAGGATTCTCCGAAGCTTCTCGTTTTTCCCGCGGAAGCATAGCAAAACAGCGGTTCAATGATCGATCCGTCATACAGAATGTACAATCCTTCTGTCTCGCGAACAGCGTTCTGTAATTTCGAAAACATGGAAGCGAAGTCCGTTTCTCCCCACAATGCTTTCATCTGCTCGTAACTGAGTGCATCCATGTCCAGCTCTTCCTCATAGATTTCAGCACGGTATTCCATCATTCCGTATATGTAGGTACGGGCAAGGATCGCCTGCGCCTTCAAGGTTTCCGGTTCGAAAACAGCCGGAATCTGCGCTGCCAGAACATAAACCAGATATTCCTCCACTGCAATCGGTATATTTTTATTCTCGCGTTCTACGATCGTTACCTTTTCTCCGCGCTTCCGAACTCCTTCCAATTGGCCTGTCCACGCCAAAGTCGACACATATGGGATCATGATCATGATCAATAAAGTAAGCAAAAACCGCCGCATAAAAAGACCCGCCTCAAAACTTTTTGTAAAAGTCTATGAAACGGGTCTGATCTTTAGAACGAATATCGTTCGTTTATTTTTTTATTATTTTTCTAACTCAACTGTGATCTTCTCAAGTTTCCAGATATCATCAACGTACTGCTGGATTGTACGGTCAGCGGAGAACAGACCGGAGCTTGCTGTATTGAGCATTGCTGTTCTTGCCCACCACTTCTCGTCGCGGTACATTTCGTCAATCTTCTTATGAGCATCTGCGTAGGAACGGAAATCCTTCAGGATGAAGTATGTATCCGCACGGTCGCTTGCAAATGTGTTGAGAAGAGAGTTGTAAAGATCGCGGAATAACTCCGGATCCTGCGGAGCAAAGTAGCCGTTGATCAGCTGCATCAGCACGCGACGGATCTCGTGATCGTTGTTGAAGATCTCCATCGGATCGTAGCCGCCGTTCTTCTCCCACTCCATGATCTCGTCGGAGGAAGCACCGAAGATGAACATGTTCTCTTTGCCAACTTCCTGAGACATCTCAACGTTAGCACCGTCCATTGTACCGATTGTCAGAGCACCGTTTAACATGAACTTCATGTTACCTGTACCGGAAGCCTCTTTGGATGCTGTGGAGATCTGCTCGGATACATCTGCTGCTGCAAAGATCATCTCAGCGTTGGATACACGGTAGTCCTCGATGAATACAACTTTGATCTTGCCGCCGATGGACTTATCGTTGTTAATTACATCAGCAACAGCGTTGATTAACTTGATTGTAAGTTTTGCTCTCTTATAACCGGCTGCAGCCTTAGCACCGAAAATGAATGTTCTCGGGATCATATCCATGTTCGGGTTGTCTTTTAACTGGTTGTAGAGGTACATTACGTGAAGGATGTTCATGAGCTGACGTTTGTACTCATGTAATCTCTTAACCTGAACATCGTAGATGGAGCGCGGGTTGATCTCAACACCGTTGTGCTCTTTGATGTACTCAGCAAGACGAAGCTTGTTCTGGTACTTGATGTTCATGAACTCCTGCTGAGCCTTCTCATCGTCGATGAATACTTTTAACTTGTTAAGCTGGGACAGATCTGTGATCCACTCGCTGCCGATCTTGTCTGTTACCCATGCTGCAAGCTGCGGGTTGCCGTGAAGTAAGAAACGTCTCTGTGTGATACCGTTTGTCTTGTTGTTGAATTTCTCCGGCATCATCTCGTAGAAATCTCTTAACTCACGTTTCTTTAAGATCTCTGTATGAAGACTTGCTACACCGTTAACAGAGAAGGAACCTGCGATCGCAAGGTGAGCCATGCGAACCTGACCGTCATAAATAACAGCCATCTTTCTGATCTTCTCCTGGTTGTCCGGATAAGCCTCTTTGATCTTAGCGATGAAACGACGATCGATCTCTTCTACGATCTGGTAGATACGCGGAAGGAGACGGGAGAACAGCTCGATCGGCCATTTCTCAAGGGCCTCAGCCATGATTGTATGGTTTGTATACGCACATGTCTTTGTTGTAACATCCCATGCCTCATCCCATGTAAGACCTTCTTCGTCGATGAGGATACGCATTAACTCAGCTACTGCTACTGTCGGATGTGTATCGTTCAGCTGGAATGTTGCCTTCTCATAGAACTTTCTGATGTCGTCATGATTCTCTTTGTATTTTGCTACTGCTCTCTGTACGCTTGCAGAGATGAAGAAATACTGCTGTTTTAAACGAAGCTCTTTACCTGCGTAGTGGTTGTCGTTCGGATACAGAACCTCAACGATTGTCTTAGCAAGGTTTTCCTGCTCAACAGCTTTCTGATAGTTACCCTTATCGAAGTCAGCAAGGTTGAATGTGTTAACCGGCTGAGCATCCCAGATACGTAAGGAGTTAACAACGTTGTTGCCATAACCAACGATCGGAATATCGTACGGGATAGCCATTACGGACTGGTAGCCCTTCTGTACGAAGTTGTTCTTCTTACCATCCCAAACGGTCTCAACATAACCGCCGAATTTAACTTCTGTTGCGTACTCTGCACGACGGATCTCGAACGGGTAGCCATCTCTTAACCACTCATCCGGTACCTCGATCTGGTAACCGTCTCTGATCTGCTGTTTGAACATACCGTAACGGTAGCGGATACCGCAGCCGTATGCCGGATAGCCAAGTGTTGCAAGGGAATCAAGGAAGCATGCTGCAAGACGGCCGAGACCACCGTTGCCAAGTGCCGGGTCTCTCTCCTGGTCCTCGATCGCGTTTAAATCGAAGCCGAGCTCTTTTAATGCGTCTGCTACATCCTT
>JAFOCX010000053.1 GCA_017380975.1 Lachnospiraceae bacterium | reverse complement strand
GGTTGCGAGAAGAAAACGAGAAACTTCTGGCGATCATTGATCAGATGAGGATGACAATGAACCGATTGATCGGAAGATATATGACAGAAAAATAAAAAGGCCTCTGCCGCATCCGGCAGAAGCCTTTTTTATTGATTGCAAAGTGGGTGTGTGGATTGCAAAACGGGTGTGTTCTGTAAAATTACTGCACAACACCGTTTACATCAACGGTCCAAATTTTACCATTATTATCTTTGAAGTCTTTAAATCCGCGGCCAAGTTCCGGTTTTACAGAGGAAGTAGAGGAGGAAGAGGCCTTCTGCACGTTGCCGCTTGTATTTACAAGGTATGTGGTCTCTCTAAGAACTGCCGAGGCATATTTCTGATCGGAAGTTGCCTCCTGGCGTTTTCCGTAAACATAGAGCGTATTGTCGCGAAGACCATGGAAGCCCTGACCTCTTCGGTCACCTTCTGTATAGAAGAACCAGGTATCGTTTTCTCCGGTTTCCTCATTGTAAATATTCTGTTTACCGGTTTTCATCACACCGTCATCGCCGAAGTAGTAGTTTGCGATCTCGCCATCATTCAGGTTTACGATCTGCTGACCGGTCTGCATTTCACCAAGTTCATTGAAAGCATATTTCTTGCCGTTGACAGTGAAAAGCTGATTTCCTGTCTGCTCAGAATGAAGCGCTTTACCGCCGCGGAAGTAGAAGGTAAAGGTTTCATCCATATCGTGGATGCCGTCAATGCCTTCAATGGTGTGCCATCCGCTTGCACGTTTTCCGTCACCCTCTGCACCATAGTACTGGTAGTCAGCGATTGTCGGGAGTATTTCCGCATTGCTGTCGCTGGCTTCGGTCAAAGAATTGTCCGCCTTTGGCATTTCAACCCAGCCGGTCTGCATTTTGCCGTCGATAAAAGTATAGTAGTTTCCGTCAATTTTTCTGTCGTACTGAGTCTCGATCATTTTTCCGTTTTTTGTAAAGTAGTACCAGCCCTCCTCAGAATCCGGAGTGGAGGCATTTTCTTTCATCCGGATCCAGCCGGTCTTCATGGTACCGTCATGTTCTTCTCCGAGATAGTACCAGGAACCGTCGATGTTTACTTTGCCGGTAAGCATGTGACCGGATTCATCGAAATAGTACCATTTTTCATTCTGCTTGAGCCAGTTGGAAGTAATGGATTTTCCGTTCTCGTCAAAGTAATACCAGAACGAAGCAGGGGCTTCCGGAGAATCCAGGTCCTCTTCATTGGCCAGTTCCACCCAGGCATTTCTTACCATTTTACCCTCAGCGTCCACATAAAACTCATCGATCTTCTGATTTTTGGAAATATGGCCGTCCTCATTCAGGTAGATCCAGTCAGTTCCTTCTTTTCTCCAGGTGTCGGTCAAAAGTTCACCGTCTTCATCGTAAAATACCATGGAACCGTCTTCTTCTGTCCAGCCGCACTCGGCAGCGTATACTGTCTGGGGCTGTCCGATGAAAGATGGAAGCACCGCCATAAATGCAGCCGCAGACAGGACCGCGAGCATCTGTGTTTGTTTTTTCATAATCGTCTCTCCTTTTTGTGCGATGCGCCGGGGATCTGCGCATCCGGTTTTTGTTTACGGGCTGATTATAACGGTATGGTGCATACAAAATCCATAGAGGGATAATGGCAGAACTGCCAGTCCGTGACATGGGAGGAAACCCCTGTAGAATGACTGGACTGTCCTTGTATTCTGTGGTAAAATATAAAAAGGTATGCATATGGGAAAGCTGTATTTGCTATATGAGAGGAGTTAAAATACTATGAGAATGAAAGTTTCCAACTACATCGCAATGCGATTAGTAGAAGAAGGAATTAAAGATTGTTTTATGATCACAGGCGGAGGTGCGATGCATTTAAATGATGGCCTCGGTCATCAGCCGGGCCTCAAATGCTGGTACAATCACCACGAGCAGGCAAGTGCGATCGCAGCAGAAAGCTATGCGAGAATCCACAACAGAATTGCGGCTCTTTGCGTGACGACAGGTCCCGGCGGTACAAATGCCCTGACAGGTGTTGTCGGCGGCTGGCTGGATTCTATTCCGATGTTAGTTATTTCCGGTCAGGTTCGTTACGATACAACTGCAAGAAGCACAGGTCTTGGGATCCGTGCCATGGGCGATCAGGAATTTGATATTACAAAAGCAGTAGACAGCATGACAAAGTATTGTGAGATGGTTATCGATCCGATGCGAATCCGTTTCTGCTTAGAGAAGGCTCTGTACCTGGCACAGACAGGAAGACCGGGTCCGTGCTGGTTAGATATTCCGGTAAACGTTCAGGGTGCTTATATTGAAACCGATGATCTTTGGGGATTTGACAAAGATGATTATGAGGCAGGCGGCACAGGCTGGACAAACAAAGGTCAGGGCTGCGGTGCATGCATGGCTTGTGCAGCTGTCAAAGTAGAGGGTAAAGCACGCATGATCATGGAAGACATTCCGGGTCAGGGTGAGAAGAGAATCGCTCTTCCGAAGCCGGTATCTCTCGATACAGCGCGCGAGATCCTGAAAAAAGTAAGAGAAGCAAAACGTCC
>JAFOCX010000052.1 GCA_017380975.1 Lachnospiraceae bacterium | reverse complement strand
CTGACTTTGCAGCAAATGTTGTGGAGCTTTATAATGATCCTGAAGCATGCAGAGAGATGGCTGTGGAGACACAGAAGTTTATTCGTGATTATTTCAGTGTGGATGCTGCATGGGAAGTGATTGCGGAGGACTTCACAAGATAGCAACTGATATTAAAACATAAAATAACTGCTCAGATGTGGGCAGTTATTTTTTGTGCTATTGCAGCCAATGATTCTATAACTAAAAGTTAGTTAAAGCTAATTTTTTATTGACCGAATGAAAAAATAATTATATGATAATATCGAAGAATACAATCATCGTTGTATTTCAGATGATTGAACCATCTAATAACAATAAAGGTAAACATATATGAAAACAAATAAGAATTCTATGACTTTAAAAGATCTGGAAATCGGAAAGTCCGCGGTCATTACTGCTGTTGGCGGCGAGGGTGCGCTTCGTCAGCATTTCCTTGACATGGGAATGATCCCGGGGGCGGAAGTAACTGCTGTGAAACTGGCTCCGATGGGCGATCCGATGGAACTGCGCATTCATGGTTATGAATTAACGATCCGAATCGCAGACGCAGAGAAGATTGATGTGGTTCCGGCAGAGCCGTGTGCAAAAAAGGAATCTGTAAAACCGGTGATCAAAGAGACAGAACATCCGGGTCTTGGAGAAACAGGTAAATATCACAGTGCAAAGGATGAGGAAGTGCTTCCGGAAGGAACAAAGCTGACCTTTGCCCTGATCGGAAATCAGAACTGCGGTAAGACAACACTGTTTAACCAGCTGACAGGATCCAACCAGCATGTAGGTAACTTCCCCGGTGTGACAGTAGACAGAAAAGATGGTGTGATCAAGGGATATCCGAATACAGTCGTAACGGATCTTCCGGGTATCTATTCCATGTCTCCGTACACGAGTGAGGAGATCGTATCCAGAAATTTTGTATTGCAGGAAAAGCCGACTGCGATCATCAATATCGTGGATGCGACAAACATCGAGAGAAATCTTTACCTGACCATGCAGCTGTTGGAAATGAATATTCCGATGGTCGTTGCGTTAAATATGATGGATGAGGTTCGCGGAAATGGCGGATACATCGATGTAAACGGAATGGAGCAGCTTCTCGGTGTTCCGGTCATTCCGATTTCTGCGGCGAAGAATCAGGGTATTGATGAGCTGGTTAGACATGCCGTACATATCGCATACTATCAGGAAAAACCGCTGAGACAGGACTACTGTGATGAAAATGATCATAAAGGTGCCGTTCATCGCTGCCTTCATGCGATCCGACACTTGATCCAGGATCATGCGGAAGAATCCGGACTCCCGGTAAACTTCGCATCCAGCAAACTGGTGGAAGGCGACGAACTGGTATTAAAGGGATTGGATCTGGATCAGAATGAAATCGAAACATTGGAACACATCGTTGCTCAGATGGAAAAGGAACGCAAATTAGACCGCAGCGCGGCGATTGCAGATATGCGATTCTCCTTTATCCAGAAAGTATGCAGTCAGACAGTAGTGAAGGCGAAGGAAAGCAAAGAGCATATCCGCAGCCGCAAGATCGACCAGTTCCTGACAGGTAAATATACAGCGATCCCTGCATTTATTTTGATCATGGTTGGCGTGTTCTATCTGACATTCAACGTGATCGGTGCATGGCTGCAGGAAATCATGGAAATCGGTGTGAATGCGATCATCGAATTGATCGCCGGTGCTATGGTTTCCGCCGGTGTGAATGAAACACTCCAGAGTTTAGTTGTGGACGGCATCTTTGCAGGTGTCGGAAGTGTCATCAGTTTCCTTCCGATCATCGTGACGCTGTTCTTCTTCCTGTCTATGTTGGAGGACAGTGGTTATATTGCACGAGTGGCCTTTGTGATGGATAAACTCCTTCGTAAGATCGGTCTTTCCGGACGAAGCATTGTACCGATGCTGATCGGTTTCGGATGTACAGTACCGGCGGTTATGTCTACAAGAACACTTCCGAGTGAACGTGACCGTAAGATGACGATCCTGTTAACACCGTTCATGAGCTGTACCGCAAAACTTCCGATCTATGCATTTTTCGTAGATGCATTCTTCCCGGAGAACGGCGGATTGATCATGTCCGGTCTTTATGTACTTGGAATCATCGTGGGAATCATTATCGCATTCTTATACAAAGGAATTTTATTCCGCGGCGAGGCAGTTCCGTTTGTCATGGAACTTCCGAACTATCGTCTTCCAAGTGCAAAGAATGTGACACAGCTTCTGTGGGAAAAGGCAAAAGACTTCTTACAGCGCGCATTCTCTGTCATCCTTCTGGCAACCATCGTAATCTGGTTCTTACAGAGCTTCGATGCGCACATGAACATGGTGGCATCTTCTGAAGACAGTATCCTGGCAATGGTTTCCGGACTGCTTGCTCCGCTTCTTGCCCCGATCGGTCTCGGTGACTGGAGAATCTGCGTAGCATTGATCAGTGGATTTATGGCAAAAGAGAGTGTGGTTTCCACATTAGAAGTTCTGTTTGGCGGAAGCGTTGCAGCAGCAATGTCTCCGTCGGCAGCAGCCTCCCTTCTGGTATTCAGCCTGTTGTATACACCATGTGTGGCTGCGATTGCAGCGATCCGACGCGAGATGGGCTCCAAATGGGCAGTCGGCGTTGTTGTTTGGCAGTGCGCGATCGCATGGGCAGCAGCACTGGTGGTTCGAATGATCGGAATGATGATGGGAGTTATGTAGGATCCTTAGCAAAATAGATATTTAATTGAGTCAACTTGGTAATAAAGAGTCCCGGG
>JAFOCX010000051.1 GCA_017380975.1 Lachnospiraceae bacterium | reverse complement strand
AGAGGTGAAGTTTACTTGTCGGATTGGATATTTGATGATTACAATAGCACAGGTATCCAATCACACTGAAACAGAACTGAATGTATATACGATTTCTGCAATGATTCTATTATATGCTGGCTAATCAATTATGAAAAAATCTTCATACCTCTTGGTCGGGCAACTTACATGACGAAGTAAGAATCCAATGCTTATGAAAAAATGCGGAAATAACTTAGCCACCGATAGAGGAATTATGACTCCAATTCCTAATAATGCTAATTAGACTCATGAATGGTTGGGACGCATCTTATATGAATGCAATCATAAATCCAATAGATGCCAGAATCATAACGATATTTAGATTTGTAAAGAATAATAAAAGTTATATCAGATGGAAAATCCCGTACATATTTCAAATAATAGGTTGAACGACTGCGCTTCACAAGTTTTGCGCCCTTACAGAGGTCGCAGCGCCCTTATCGCGACTGACGTAAGGGCGAATAAAACGAAGTGAAGCAAAGGTAGTTAACCGTATTTTGAGATCGTACGGGATTCTCTTCAGATATTTGTTTGTTATTTTTACAAATCAAAATACACACATATTTCTGAAAAAACTGTGAAAACACTTTTCATTAAAATCGCTTTATGATAAAATCGCCAAAGTGGGGATTTGTACCCCGATTGAAGCTAGGAAGTTTGGAAAGGGAAAGAACGATGACAAGAAAAAATATGTTAAAAGCAGGTCTCGCAATGGCAGCAGCCATGGTAGTGATGACCGGTTGTGGAAATAAGGCAGCGACAGAGACAACAGCAGCAACAACAGCTGCAGTTGTGGAAGAGACAACAGCGGTACAGACAGGAGCTGAGGCTTCACTGGTACTTGGTGAGTACAAAGGTCTGACACACACAAAGGTTGTAGACGAAGTTACAGATGGTGAAGTTGAAGCACAGATTCACAACTATGCAGCTCAGTATCCGCCGCGTAAGACAGATCGTTTAGCAAAAGCGGGCGATACAGCAAACATTGATTATGAAGGAAAAATCGATGGCGTTGCGTTCCAGGGTGGAACCGCTTACTCTCATGATCTGGCGCTTGGATCCGGTGAATTTATCAATGGATTTGAGGAAGCGGTTATTGGCATGATGCCGGGTGAGGAGAAGGATATTCCGCTGACATTCCCGGAGGATTATCACAATACAGAGGTGGCTGGAAAAGACACGATTTTCCATGTGAAGCTGAATTATGTAACCAATCCGGATGAGATTGAGGTCAACGATGAGCTTGCACAGCGTGTAACATATAAAAAGGATCTTACTCTCGACGAGTGGAGACAGGAAATCCGCACTAAGATGGAAATCAATGCAGAGGTTTATTATTATCTGGAGTCTGCAGCAGAACTGTTAACTCAGATCGTGGAAGATTCTGAGATTACAGTAGATGAGAAACTGGCAAAGGAACGCGTAGAGGAATTCAGAAATCAGTACACTGCACAGGCAATGTTATACGGTATGGATTACAAGACTTTCCTTTCCTCCTTTATGGCCACTACTCCGGAGCAGGCTGAGGCAGATGTTGTAAATTCCATCAGAGAAGAGATGGTTATGAATGAAATCATCAAATTGGAGAACATTCAGGCTACAGAGGAGCAGAAACAGGCGGTTGCCAGAATTAATGGATGCGATGACCCGGAGCATCTTGTAAGTCGTTACGGTGAGGAGCAGGCAGAAAAGATGTATGGTATGTACGCGGGAATCTTCTTCCTGATCGAGAACGCTGTGAAATAATAGTTAGTATATAGAAGGAATCAAATATGAAGAAAAATGGTTTAGTAAAAGCCGGTCTTGCTGTGGCAGCTGCGGTAGTTGTCATGACAGGATGCGGAAATAAAGAAGCAGGAGCAGCTGCGGCAACAACTGCTGCAGCAGAAGAGACAGCTGCTTTTGAGACAAAATCCGCAGAGGAATTAGTGGATGAGGCGAAGATTGTTCTTGGTGAGTACAAAGGTCTGACACGTACGATCACAAAGACAGAGATCACAGAAGATTATGTGCAGAGAGAGCTGGAACATCTTGCAGGCATGTATCCGGTACCGGTAACAGGACGTCCGGCTCAGCTTGGAGACGTGGCAAACATTGATTACACAGGTTACGATGGAGATGTGGCATTTGAAGGCGGTACAGCAGCCGGATATGATCTGGAGCTTGGCAGCGGTTCCTTTATCGATGGCTTCGAGGATGGAATTGTCGGTATGGAGATAGGCGAAGAGAGAGACCTGAATCTCAAGTTCCCGGAGCAGTACCACAGTGCAGAACTGGCAGGCAAGGAAGTTGTTTTCAAGGTGAAATTAAACAGTCTGGCAAGTGCAGAAAACTCTAAGGTTGATGATGAACTTGCCAAGAGAGTGATGGAAGATGAGAATGCAACTCTGGAGATTTTAAAAGCGGATGTAAAACAGGATCTGGAACTTCAGGCAGAATATGATTACTATGTGAATGCGGGAGCAGAGGTTCTGATGCAGCTTGTGGCAAATTCTGAGATCACAGTTGATCCGGACGCTGCAGAGCAGATGCTTT
>JAFOCX010000050.1 GCA_017380975.1 Lachnospiraceae bacterium | reverse complement strand
GGAGGCTATCAGCTTCTTAGTAGCAAAAGCAAACCTTGCTTAATTTACAAAAGAGAAAATCAACTGGGGGGTTGCTGTAGGAATTCTGCAGCAATCCCCTGTCAAGTTAGGAAAACAGGAGGAAATAATATGAGCTTAGTACCTTACGTACTGGAATCCACCAGCAGAGGCGAACGTACTTATGATATTTATTCCAGACTTTTAAAGGATCGTATCATTTTCCTTGGAGAAGAGGTAAATGATGTGACAGCAAGCCTTGTTGTTGCGCAGCTTCTTTTCTTAGAGTCTGAAGATCCGAACAAGGACATTCACCTTTACATCAACAGCCCGGGTGGATCTGTGACAGCCGGTATGGCAATTTACGATACGATGAACTACATCAAATGTGATGTTTGCACAACATGTATCGGAATGGCAGCCAGCATGGGTGCATTCCTTCTTTCCGGTGGTGCAAAGGGAAAACGTTATGCGCTCCCGAATGCAGAGATCATGATCCACCAGCCGTCCGGCGGTGCTCAGGGTCAGGCAACAGACATCAATATCGTTGCTGAGCATATCTTAAAAACAAAGCATAAACTCAATTCCATCATGGCAGCCAATACAGGTCAGCCGATCGAAGTGATTGAGAGAGATACTGAGCGTGACAACTACATGTCCGCTGAGCAGGCGATGAATTACGGTCTCATTGACCATGTAATTACAAAGCATTAATAATTCGCAGTTATAGTTTAGAAATCGAGAGGTGTGAGCATGCCAGTAAGACCAGAGGATAAAATCAGATGTTCTTTCTGCGGAAAAAGCCAGGATCAGGTAAGAAAACTGATCGCGGGTGCAGGGAATGTCTTTATCTGTGATGAGTGTGTAGAACTCTGCAGTGAAATCCTGGAGGAAGAACTGGGCCCGGATATGGAAGGGGCTGCAGATTTTTCCGGCATCAATTTATTAAAACCGAAGGAAATCAAAGCATTTCTGGATGATTATGTCATCGGGCAGGATGAAGCGAAGAAGGTCCTGTCAGTGGCTGTTTACAACCATTATAAAAGAATCACTTCCAAGAGAGAGACAGAGATCGAGCTCCAGAAGAGCAACATCCTGATGTTAGGTCCGACCGGTTCCGGTAAGACTTATCTGGCTCAGACTCTTGCGAAGCTGTTAAATGTACCATTTGCGATCGCAGATGCAACAACGCTGACCGAAGCAGGTTACGTTGGCGAGGACGTTGAGAATATTCTTCTGAAACTGATCCAGGCGGCGGACAACGATGTGAGCCGTGCGGAATATGGTATTATCTACATTGATGAGATCGATAAGATCACGAAGAAATCCGAAAACGTTTCTATTACAAGAGACGTGTCCGGTGAAGGTGTTCAGCAGGCGCTCTTAAAGATCCTGGAAGGTACTGTTGCAAGTGTTCCTCCGCAGGGCGGAAGAAAACATCCGCAGCAGGAGCTGATCCAGATCGATACAACAAACATCCTGTTTATCTGCGGCGGTGCGTTTGACGGTCTGGAGAAGATCGTAGAATCCAGAATGGAGACTTCCTCCATCGGATTTGGTGCGAACATTGCAGACAAGAACAATACAGACATCAGTAAACTGTTAAAACAGGTAATGCCTCAGGACCTTACAAAGTTCGGTCTGATCCCGGAGTTTGTAGGCCGTGTTCCGGTTATGGTTTCTTTAAATCTGCTGGATGAAGAGGCGCTGGTAAGAATCTTAACAGAGCCGAAGAATGCGATCACGAAGCAGTATCAGAAGCTGTTTGAGCTGGACGATGTAAAACTGGAGTTTACAGAAGAAGCTGTGGAAGCGATCGCGCACATGGCTGTTGAGAGAAAGACAGGCGCAAGAGGCTTAAGATCCATTATGGAATCGGTTATGATGGATATGATGTACGAGATCCCATCTGATTCCAGCATCGGAATCTGCACAGTGACGAAAGAAGCTGTGGAAGGAACTGCAGAGCCGGATGTGGTATATCGCGATGTAACAGTTCCGAAGAAGACCCCTGCAAGCAGGGCAAAAAGAGAGAATAAAGGCGAGATCGCTTAAGAGTGAAATCGCTTTCCTATAACTTAGAGTAAGGAAAGAAAGTGGGCGGCTGCAAAGCGAATTTGTTTTACAGCAGCCCATTTTACGATAGGAGAAGATTTGATGGAAGACAAATTGATAACACTTCCGGCCATTGCCCTTCGTGGCCTTGCGGTTCTCCCGGAGATGATCCAGCACTTTGACATCAGCAGAGAGATGTCTGTCAGCGCTGTGGAACATGCGATGGTTGGTGAACAGAAGGTATTTCTGGTTACACAGAGAGATCCGGAAAAGGAAGAAGTGAAAATCGAAGATCTGTATCAGATCGGTACCATTGCGAAGATCAAGCAGCTGGTAAAAATGCCGGGCGGCCTGATCCGTGTGATGGTGGAAGGTCTTGACAGAGCAGAGATGGTCGGTCTTCAGGATGATGGTCCGTATCTGAAAGCAGATGTGGAATTATCTCCGTTAAAAGAAGAATTACTGAATGATACGGTCAAGGAAGCCATGAGCCGTGTCGTAAAGGATAAATTAGAAGAGTTTGGCAACGCAAATCCGAAGACAGTGAAGGAATTCATGGGAAGCCTTCTTGTGATCCAGGATCTGGAAAAACTTCTGATCCACACAGCAGGACAGTTTCCGTGGGATTATCCGGTCAGACAGGAGCTGCTGGAGTGCGAGTATGTGAGCCATCTCTATGAGCGCGTGGTTTATTATCTGATGCGTGAGATCGAGATCATTCAGATCAAACGCGATTATCAGAGCAAGGTGAAAGCAAGCATCGATAAGAACCAGCGTGACTATGTGCTCCGTGAGGAGCTGCGTGTGATCCAGGAGGAACTTGGGGAGGAATATACCGGTTCTGATGCGGATACATATCTGGCCCAGCTGGAGAAGTTAAATGCGGACAAGGAAGTAAAAGAGAAGATCAAAAAGGAGATCATGCGCTTTAAGGTCATGCCGGGCGGAAGCCAGGAGGCCAATGTGCTGCGCTCCTATATTGAAACGGTGATGGAGCTTCCGTGGAAGAAGATGTCCAAAGATAACCAGAACATCAAACATGCAAAAGAAGTTCTGGACGAGGATCATTATGGTCTGGAAAAGGTCAAAGAGCGTGTATTAGAGTATCTGGCAGTGAGAGTGCTCACAAAGAAAGGCCAGACTCCGATCATCTGTCTCGTTGGACCGCCTGGAACAGGTAAGACTTCCATTGCAAGATCGGTTGCCCGCGCATTAAATAAAAAATATGTACGTATCAGTCTTGGCGGCGTTCATGATGAGGCGGAGATCCGCGGTCACAGAAAAACATATGTAGGCTCTATGCCGGGCCGTATTGCTGAGGCGATGCGTCAGGCAGGCACATCCAACCCGCTGATGCTGCTGGATGAGGTAGATAAAGTTTCCAGCGATTATAAGGGAGACGTTTCTTCTGCACTTCTTGAAGTTTTGGATGGTGAACAGAATGTGAAATTCCGCGACCATTATGTGGAAATCCCGCTGGATCTTTCTAATGTATTGTTTATAGCGACAGCCAATACAACCCAGACAATCCCGCGTCCGCTGTTAGACCGTATGGAAGTGATCGAGGTATCCAGTTATACAGAGAATGAAAAGTTCCATATCGCGAAAAAATATCTCCTTCCGAAACAGCTGGAGAGAAATGGTCTGACGGATGGCAAGCTGGTTGTCAGCGATAAGGCGTTGGAAAAGATCATTCATAACTATACACGTGAAGCCGGTGTCAGAAATCTGGAGCGTCGCGTGGGTGAGCTTTGCAGAAAGGCTGCCTGGGAGTTCCTGGAGAAAGAGAAGACAGCGATCCGTGTAACAGAGGGAAATCTGGAAAAATATCTTGGAAAAGAGAAGATTACCTTTGAGAGTGCCAACGAGGAAGATGAAGTCGGAATCGTACGCGGTCTTGCATGGACAAGTGTTGGCGGCGACACTCTTCAGATTGAAGTAAATGTGATGCCTGGAACCGGCAAACTGTTAATGACCGGCCAGATGGGTGATGTTATGAAGGAATCTGCCCAGATCGCATTGACATATGTACGCTCTGTCAGCGAGCAGTATGCGGTTGAGAGAGAGTATTTTGAGAAACACGATATCCATCTCCATATTCCGGAGGGAGCCGTTCCGAAGGATGGTCCGTCAGCCGGAATCACGATGGCGACAGCCATGCTTTCTGCTGTGACAGGCAAGAAAGTGCGCGCAGACGTGGCGATGACAGGTGAGGTAACACTTCGCGGTCGTGTTCTCCCGATCGGTGGTTTAAAGGAGAAGACTCTGGCTGCCAGAATGGCTCATATCAAGAAGGTGCTGGTTCCGGAAAAGAACCGCGCAGATATGGCAGAGATCTCCAAAGAGATCACAAAAGGAATAGAAATTGTATTTGTAAAGACCATGGATGACGTTGTACGCGAGGCTTTTGCGGAATAACGGGAATTGGAGGCAAACCATGATCATTAAAAATGTAGCACTGGAAACCGTTTGTGGTGTTACCAGCACCCTCCCGGAAAATACAAAACCGGAATTCGCATTTGCAGGAAAATCCAACGTTGGTAAATCTTCCCTGATCAATGCGCTGATGAACCGCAAGGCTCTTGCGAGAACTTCTGCACAGCCGGGTAAGACACAGACGATCAACTTCTACAATATCAACGACGAACTGTATTACGTAGACCTTCCGGGTTACGGTTATGCGAAAGTATCCCAGGCAGAAAAGGAAAAATGGGGAAAGATGATCGAAAACTATCTTCACAAATCCCCAATGTTAAAATGCGTATTCCTTCTGATCGACATTCGTCATGAGCCGTCTGCCAATGACAAGATGATGTACGACTGGATGGTATACAACGGATTCCGTCCGGTTATCATTGCGACGAAGCTGGATAAGATCAACCGCAGCCAGATCCAGAAGCATGTGAAGATGCTTCGTACAGGACTCGGTATGGAAAAGAGTGATATTATCCTTCCGTTCTCCGCTCTGACAAAACAGGGACGTGAAGAAATCTGGGATCTCATTGAAAAGATCGCTTCCGGCGAGATGGACAATGAAGATGCATTAGAAACAACAGAAGCGTAATAAAAAGCAGCTCCGCGCCACTATTGTGGTTCGGAGCTGTTGTTGTTTTCATTTGTATGCAAGTTGTTATCTGCGTTCATGGCTGCCTGACGTGTTTTGATCTTGCCATATTCCTCGTATACCGCTTTCGCCAGTGTTAAAATAAAGATCGGAAGCGTGTAGAGCAGGAACAATTTGATCTTCAGGCCTTTGACCTGTTTCTTAACCTTTTTGATCTGCGGAGCAAAAGGTCCTTTCTGTTTCTTCTTAAAAAATGGAAGCTTTTCAAGGAATTGTTTCATAAGGATCCTCCTGACTACTGGGCTTTCATCAACGTTCTCATTACATAAGAATAGATTTCCTGACTGCGGTCTTTCCAGTGACCGCACATGATCTCTGCCTGATCCTTGTCCGGAACAGAAACATCCAGATTGATCAGAATATTTTTACCTTCGCGAACTTCACAATGCACGATATAGTCCTGCGCATCGGATTTGTAAAAATCGGAGATCACACCAACTTCACTGCGAAGACGGAATTTATTCTCTTTTAAGTATGTGTCGATATCCTCGATGATCGCAGAGGAAATATTTTTTCCAAAGAAGGAGAGAGTGTCATCGCCTTCTTTTGTGATCTCATAACGGGATGTATTGTGGATGGATTCCATCTTGACTAGTCCGGCCTCACGAAGCTCATTTAACGCCTGCTGGAGCGTAAAATAAGTCGTATATTCATGATCCAGGAAAAAATCGGTCAGCTGAGCATTGGTCAACGGGAAGTTTACATGGCCCAGCATATACAGGATCATTAATTTATATAAAGTGATCGGATCTGAAAACATAAATCAGTTGCTCCTTTGAATAGATTTTCTTAAAATTAAGAAAAAGTTAACAATTCTATTCTACAGGGTTCTTTCGTTCTGTTCAAGTGTTTTTCTGAATAAATCAGAATAAAATTCTCGCAAAATCGACAAAATTTCTAGTGTAATCAAAGGGAAAGTGTGATATGATATGATAGTTAAAGACTATTCAGAGATAAGATGTTAGGGTGACGGACTATGAGAGAGCGAATCAATCGCCTTGCAAGAGGAATCGTAGATGCGGAACTGCCGAAGATCCATCTTTCCCAGACCTCTGTGGAAGAAACTTTGGTAAGCGATACAACATATAAAAGAGAATTACTGATCTCCAGTGAAAATAATTTATATATCAAAGGCCTGGCTTATTCCGGTCACACACGTGTGAAGATCGTGAACAGTGCATTTGGAGGCCTGAGAAATCATATTACATACGAAGTAGACACTTCCTGGTGTGAGCATGGCGACACCATCAAGGGTTCTATTTATCTTGTGACAAACAGTGGGGAACTGGAGGTTCCTTTTCTTTTTCATGTAGAAATGACCGCGTCTCTGCGTGTGCTCGCAAATTTAAATACCGTAGAAGACTTTGTTGAACTTGCAAAAAAAGACATGGATCTGGCCCTGCGTTTGATGGAATACCGCGACTTTATTGAGGCTCCGTTCATGCAGGATATGCATGTGCGTACTGTATATGAGGGTCTGAAAGGTCACGGAAACCGTCAGAATGCACTGGAGGAGTTTTTCCTTGCGCTCGGTGTCAAGGAACCGATCCGACTGATCTTATCCACAGCAAAAAAGAATTATGACAATCCGACGGATGTGATCAGTGATAAGGTCGTATTAAAGAAAAATACCTGGGGATATATTTACATCGAAGTTCGTGCAGACGGTGATTTCATCGAACTGCCGAAAAAAGTTATTACACAGGCAGACTTCGAAGAGGATCGTTTTGATCTGCGTTTTAAGATCCATCCGGAGCGCATGCACAGAGGAAAGAATCTTGGTGCGATCAAACTGATGACAGTACATGGAGATACCCTGATCCGCATTGAGGCGATGGGAGATACTACCGTTGACATTACCGGTCGTGAGCACGAGATCAGTAAGTCAGGCATCAGCCGTTATCTGAAACTTCGTGAGGATTATGAGAGTAAGACTTACGAAGAAGCACAGACACTCAACAAACTTCAGAAAGAATTAGATGCCATCCGCGGTGCGAATGGAAATTCCCTGGTATTGTCCTTACTTCAGGCTGAGACATATTTGGATTCCGGCCGTGTGGACCAGGCTGCGCTTTGTCTGGATGACTGCCGCGACGAGATTGTTTATGAGAGAGAAAAACTGGGAACGTTATATTGCTTCTATCAGTATCTTCAGTATCGCACGATCCCGTCTCCGGATAAAAAAGAATCCGTTCTTCGTCTGTTCCGCAAAAAGCTGGACGATAAAAAAGGACGTTTCTATTTACAGATGTTAATGCTGAAGCTGGATCCGCCGGCGGATGATGAGGCTCCGGCGCTCTATGAAAGCTTTAAACAGCAGTACAAAAACGGCTGTCACAGTCCGTTCTTATATATTGAAACTTGCAAATTATTGGAAAAGCGTCCGGAACTGTTAAGTTCCATGGATGCGTTTGAGATCCATGCCCTTTATTATGGTGCGAAAAACGGAATGATCGGAGAGACACTGGCTGCGATGATCGCATCTCTGGCATCCGGAACCAAGTTTTTCCATCGTTTGCATTATCGTATTCTTACAACCCTTTATGAGCGTTTCCCGACCAAGGCGATGCTCACGGCAGTTTGCTGCGTTCTCATCAAGGGCAATGTGAGAAATGAAAAGAGTTTTGTGTGGTATGAGAGGGGAATCGAGGAAGAGATCAGTCTGACCAGACTTTATGAATACTTCCTTTACGCCCTTCCGAAAACGTATGACAAGATGATGCCGAAGCAGGTACTCTTATATTTTTCATACGAGCACAGTCACTTAGACCGCAGAAGTCGTTCCGTTCTTTATAAGAACGTGCTGACTTTTGTAGAGCCCGGTACAAAATTATATAAATCTTACGAACGATTTATGGAACAGTTTGCCATGGAGCAGCTGTTTGAATCCAGGATCAACAGCCGCCTGGCTGTGATCTATAAACATATGATCTACAAAGACATGATCGACCATCAGGTGGCCGGTGTACTTCCTGCAATCTTAAAGTCCAACAAGATTGTCTGCGAGGACCGTTCCATGAAATATGTGATCGTGTGCAATGAACTTCTGACCGGAGAGGATGCATATCCGCTTCAGGACGGTTCAGCATACGTTCCGCTGTTCTTTGAGAACAGTGTGATCATGTTCCAGGATGCATACGGCAACCGTTATGTGGAAGTTCCGCATACAAAGGAGGCAGTCCTTTGTGAACCGGAGATGGAAAAGAAATGCTTCGAGATCCTTCCGGACCATCCGATGCTGAAAATGCGTGCCTGTCAGGAGATCATGGAAAAAGAAGTGATCGATGAAGCCGATGCAAGTCTGATCGAGCGTGCACTGGAAGAGCTTCCTGTGAAGCCGCTTTACCAGCAGAAGATGCTGACGAAGATCATTTCCTATTATAAAGAACAGGTAGAGACAGAAGATGAGGCGATGGCTGCAGAAAGCGGAAATTACCTTCTTCGTCTGAATAAAAAGAAACTTTCCAGAGATGAACGTGTGGATATCTGCGAAACATTGATCAATCAGAATTATTTCGCAGAGAGCTATGAGATGATCAAAGAATTCGGTGAAGACCGCATCCGCATCAAGAGACTCTTAAAACTCTGCACCAAGATGATCCTGGAAAAGCTGTTTGATGAAGATGAACTTCTGGTTCATTTGGCGTATCGTGTGTTTGCAGCAGGCCAGGGAGACAGTGTGATCCTTGACTATCTCTGCGAGCATTACAACGGAACCAGTGAGTCCATGTACAAGATCCTTGTGCAGGCGATCCGTGAGCATGTGGAAACATACGATCTGGAAGAGCGTCTTCTTGCACAGATCTTATTTACATCCGGAGATAAGTATCTGGATACGGTATTTGACTTTTATGCGAGCAGAAAGAAGACAAGCGATACCCTTGTAAAAGCTTACTTTACGATCAAGTGCGTGGGCTACTTCTTAAACAATAAGATTCCGGGGGACAAAGTATTTGCTTATCTGGAAGGTGCAGTGAACTCCAGTTCTGAGATTCGAAAAGTTCCGGAGATCTACCTCCTGGCATTGACCAAGTTCTATTCCGGACTGCCGTCTTTAAATGAAGAGCAGAAAGCACTCTGCAAACGCGTGATGGCTTTCCTGACTGATCAGGGTATGATCTTTGCGTACTTTAAAAAGCTGGCTGCTTATGCAGATATTCCGGGCGACATCATGGACAAAGAGATCATCGAGTACCATGGTTCTCCGTACGGACGTCCGATCCTCAGAGTCCGCATTTTACCGGACGAAGAGGCATTTACTGAGGAAGAACTTCGCATGGTTTATAAGGGAATCTACATTCGTCAGAAACTGCTTTTTGAAGGTGAGATCCTGGAATATGAAGTATACGAAGAAGAGGACGGTGTTCTGGTAAAGAAAGCGGAAGGTGAGCTTTCCTGCACAGAAGTTCCGGCGGGAGACAAGAGAAACCGTTTCTCCTGTCTTAATGCAATGACCCTTCATCTTCAGACAAAAGATGACCGGAAATTAAAAGAAACGATGACAAAATACGTAACCGACAGTCTGGCAGTGGAAAAACTGTTCCCGCTGGCGTAAATTAGGGGAGAACCTGAATGGAAAAGTTAATAATCGGAATCGACTTGTGCGATACTTATACCCAGGTTTCTGTTCTGGGCCGTGAGGACGTGTGGTCTCTTCCTACTGTCATTTGCAGAAAAAAGACCATTGAAGAATGGTGTGTCGGTGAGGAAGCGTATAAATACACGCTGGTTGGTGAGGGAGTCATTGTAGACAAGCTGTTAAGCCTGGCTTTGAAAGATGGTACCTCAACGATCGCACAGGTAAAATATGATGGTGCGACATTGCTACGAAAGTACTTGGAAAAGGTGCTGGAGATGGTATGCGCGGAGTATCCGGGTGTTCCGGTCGCGCAGGTCGTGTTTGCACTGAAAAATATGGAAATGAAGCTGATGGATGAACTGATGGGATGCGCAGAATATCTTGGAATCCCGAGAGACAACGTGCACATTGCAAGTCATACCGAATGCTTCGTATATTATGTCCTGAGTCAGCGCCGCGATGTGTGGGGCGGGCAGGTCGGAATGTTCGCATTATCTGAGGAAGATCTCAGATACTACGAACTGAAAGTGGTCCGTGGACCAAGACAGGTGACTGCGATCGCAGAACACCAGGAATTAGAAGAAGGATTCAGCCTGAATGTCTTAGATACACCATCCGGATCGAAGATGGCTGACAAGATCCTTTGCGCCTGTTCGGAAAGAATGATGCAGAAAAAACTGTATTCTTCGGTATTTCTGACCGGAAAAGGATTTTCGAGAACGGATTGGGCGCCGGATTTCATGAAAAAGGTATGCAACAGAAGACGTGTGTTTGTGGAGCCGACATTATTTGCCAAAGGTGCGGCTTTAAAGGCAGAAGATTATCTGCATGAGCATACTTCTTATCCGTTTGTCTGCATTTGTGAAGGCAAATTAAAGTCCACTGTGGCAATGGAAGTTGTGAAACATGATACCAAGGTTCAGATGGCTCTGGCTGTGGCTGGTGAAAGCTGGTATGAGGCAAGAAGCGTTCTGGAAGTCATTTTGGACAATCAGGACGAGATCGAGCTTACGATCCTTCCGCATCATGATCCGAAACAGAAACGTATCGTGAAGATCCCGCTGGAAGGTTTCCCGAAACGTCCGAATAAAACAACAAGAATCCGCATTGCGGCCGGATTTTTAGATGAGAAGACCATGGTCGTCAAGATCGTTGATCGTGGATTCGGTGAGTTATTCCCGAAGAGTGATGTGGAAATCCGTCAGGAGGTGATGGTATGAGTTTGATCTTATGCAGACAGGAACCGGTAACATCTCCGTATTATATTGAAGAACTGAGCATTCACATTTACTCATCCCAGGAACTGGCGTATGTGATCTACAATCATCCGCTTCTGGTAATGGAAGGCTTTGTGGACGGACGTCTGGCGGAATTTATCCGTTCAGAACTTCGCATGCCGTTCCTTGCGGAGCGCATGGAAAAATGGCTTGACGGCCGCGGAGTTTCAGATGAATTGTTATTCCTGATCTTGCAGGAAACATCGTATTATACTCCGCAGGAACAGGCAAGATACCGTCAGCTTGTTACAAATTTAAGAAAAGTTTCCGTGGATGAATATGCAAAGCGCAGAGCCGATTATTTCTATGGTCTGGGATTGTATGGAAAAGCGATTTCCATGTATGAAAAGATCCTGGAATCTGCGAAGGAGAAACATCTGTCCGGCGAGTTTAAGAGTAAGATCTGGAACAACATTGCAGCCTGCTATTCGAAACTGTTTTGCTATCAGAAGGCCATGTACGCTTATGATTGTGCATGGAACGAAAAGGCTGAGAAGGCATATCTGAAACGGATGTATTTCCTGACTTTAATGGAACCGGAACTGGAGTTAAAAGAGCGCTATAAAGAACTGATCGCAAAAG
>JAFOCX010000049.1 GCA_017380975.1 Lachnospiraceae bacterium | reverse complement strand
GGTATACTCCGATGGTGACCGGTCTTTCTTCCATTTTATCATATTCGATATGGTCTTCATAATCGTAATAGCCGGCTTGCAAATTCCGGCCGATCGGTGTGACCATTCCGCTAACATCGGAGTAAGTGTTCCGGTGTAAACGGCGTGGCATTCCGGTAAAACGGCGTAAACTATATAAACATCGTGCTATATTCTTTTCGTAGTCAAAATACAACTACGAAAGGAGATGCATACGATGCAAGACTACAACACAATTATTGGCATCCTCGGGATGCGTCTTTCGGATCATACGTATGATATGATTCAACGACGGCATCACGTTGGTTCCAGCACTGTCACGCTCATCTTAGATCGCTATGAGAAATCTGGCTTGACTCTTGAGCAGATTCAGAGCATGACACCCAAAGAGGTGGAGCGGTTATTCTATCCACCGTCCAATTTCCAGAAGAAGGAATTACCTTTACCGGATTACCAACATTACTATGATCGAATCCACGAAAAAGGAAGCAAATTAAACATCGCCTATTTCTGGATTGAGTACAAGCAAAAATATCCGGACGGTTATGGAAAATCTCAGTTTTACGAAAACTATAACCGCTTTGTAGAAGAGCATTATGGTGCTCAAAAAGCTACTATGGCGGTAGAGCGCATTCCAGGCGAGCGAATGTACATTGACTGGGTTGGCGACCAACCCGAACTTCTCGTCGACATGGACACTGGAGAATTACTCAAGGTACATGTTTTTGCCACTACTCTCGGATACAGCAGTATGATCTATGCGGACATTTTCCTCGATGAAAAGCTTCCGCATTTCATCGCTGGTGTAGTGGGTGCTGTGAGATCCTATGGAGGTGCAGCAAAATATTTTGTTCCGGACAATTTAAAAACCGCCGTCAAAAAGCATACGAGAGATGAACTGATCCTTCAGAGTATGTTCTCTGATTTGGAGGATTTTTATGGCACGATCGTTTTGCCCCCACCACCGCGCAAACCACGCGGAAAAGCAACGGTTGAGGCGCATGTACGGTTTCTCGAAACGCATCTGATTGAAAAGCTCAAAGAACAGCAGTATACATCCCTGGAAGAATTAAGGGCAAGAACAAAAGAAATTGTAGCAGCCCTCAACAAAAGAACGGTAACGGGAAGCAAGTATACACGTGAAGAAGCATTTGAGCGATTCGACAAGCCATGTTTAAATCCATTGCCAGACGGAGATTACATAGTTTGTGATTACAAATATTTCAACCGAGTTCCCGATAATTACCATCTTGAGTATGACGGCCACTACTACTCTGTATTGTACACATACCGTGGCCAACCTGCAATTTTAAAAGCAACCGCTATGGAAATACGGATCTGCGATCAGTATAACCGTTTAATCTGCAAGCATACCCGCGCGTTTCGGGAATTTCCAAAGTATATTACCGACGACAGCCACATGAAGCCAGATCACCTCTTTTACAAAGAGGTCAATGCAAAGGATGGTGCATATTACAGACGTTGGGCGTCTTGTTTTGGCCCCAGCATGTCTGAATTTATTGATAGAATACTAAAATCCTATAAGCATGAGGAGCAAGGCTATAACTCCTGCAATGGCATCCTTCACAAGGTGAAGGATCTACCACATGGCGTGGCAGAAGAAACTGCCCGCACTTGTATTGCTATGAACTCCTGCAAATATTCCGATTTTATGCGAGTGCTTCCCACTGTAAAACGCTCTCAGGAACAGAGCGAAGAAACCGGAACGTTACCGAAGCATAACAACATTCGAGGAAAGGAATATTACAGGTGATCCACATGGCATACCGATACAAAGAACACATCTTCAATGAAGCGCTCTCACCGGAGGAAAACCTTCTCATCGATCGACTTTTCCGGCTACGTCTATCCAGTATGGCTGAGGTTCTCGAACAACAGCTGCTGAATCCAAATACTGAATTGGATCCTTTTTTTGATCGTCTGTCTGCAATCGTGAATGCGGAGTGGGATGCCCGTCAAACGAAAAAGTTCAACAGACTGTTGAAACAGGCGACTCTCAAGTATCCTAACGCTGCATTTGATGAAGCTCTATACGAACCGGATCGAGAACTGGATACTCATACGATTGAGTTGCTGGCAAAATGCGACTGGCTTGATACTCCACGAAATCTGCTCATCACTGGAGATTCCGGAACTGGAAAAACTTATATAGCCAATGCACTATGCATCTCCGCTCTTCAGCAGATGCGGTCTGTTCGCTATATTCGCGCTAATCCCTTGATTAACGAAGCGAAAAAGGCAAACACTGCAGGAAATGAGATTGAATACGTCAACCTTATGGCATCCTATGACCTGTTGGTCATTGATGATTTCGGGTTGATGGATTTGAACATGAACAAGTGTCGATTTCTCTTTGAAATACTGGAGACAAGAGACACCAAGAAAGCAACGGCCATTGTTTCTCAATTGCCAGTATCCAAATGGTGGGAAATGTTTCTCGATAATACGTATGCTGACGCGTGTCTCAGTAGAATTACCAGCAAAGCTTTCCGCTTGGAGTTCAAAGGACGCGATATGCGCAAAGCAAAAGAACCATTCTAATAATTTAGCAGGTGCTGCGCACCTGGAAACGTATAGCGGCGTTACACGCCGTTAGTCCCGGACAGCCGCGCCGTCCGCTCCGGACTGGCGCGCTGTTTTACCGGACTTTGCAAATTAACAAAAGGAATTAGAAAGAAAGTGTGAAAAAAAGTACTTGATTCTTTTAAATAATTAGCTATAAATAGTTGGTATTCC
>JAFOCX010000048.1 GCA_017380975.1 Lachnospiraceae bacterium | reverse complement strand
TCAAAAGAATCCGTCAGGAAACTTATGAGCTTGCAACCACTTCAGCGAATGCAACATGCGTGAAAACAATGCATAGCGAAGTTGCATTTGCGGAAGTTCCGCTACCGGCTATGGATCCTGCCACGCCAAGTGAAAATGGATTTCGGCCGGATATTACCATACAGACCGGCTCCATGCTCATTGGTGTTTCAAACACCTCATCCGATGCACTGCTCGGCAAGCTGTTTGAGGTGATCGGTCATGCTCGCTGAAGCAGCCGGCGTTTCGAAGATCATCATTGCCTGCGGCAGAACGGATCTTCGAAAGGGAATCGATGGTCTCGCACAGCTGGTTGGAACCAAGTACGATATGAATCCGTTTGAGAAAAATGTACTCTTTCTTTTCTGTGGCGGACGCGGTGACCGAATCAAAGGACTCTTGTGGGAGGGCAATGGATTTCTGCTTTTATACAAGAGACTGGAAGACGGCTCCTTCTCATGGCCCCGTACACCGGAAGAAGCCATGCAGCTTACCCGTGAGCAGTACGAAATGCTCATGATGGGACTGAATCCTGTCCGACCAAAAATAAGAGAGGTCAATCCTCAAAAGGTATTTTAGTTTTGTGCAAAACAGAGATTTTTTTGCCGGTATTTTCCACATGAATATTTCGCTTGTACGCTCTTGCAGAACCAGTAACAGGGCATCTTAAGGTTGCGTATGAGCGATATAGATATATTTTTGAACCTTGAAAACTCTATATTTCCTTGTCGTATATGCGTCATATACAGCGCCACATCCATAGGCAAAATGACGAGAGCGGACATGCTGCTGATTGGCTTATTTTCGTACTTTGCGATATAATGGTAATCAGTAAAGGAGCTTTCAGATGAATCAGAAACATACACTGGATGAACTGAATAACTTAAGCCGCGAGGAACTCATTACCATGGTACTTGTGATGCAGGGACAGCTCGATACGCTGAATGACAACATCGAGAAGCTGATCGAACAGGTTCGCCTTGCAAACAGTTACCGTTTTGGCAAGCACACCGAAAAATTGAGTGTTATAGAAGGACAAATGTCGTTCTTCGATGAAGCGGATGCCATGTATGATGATTCCGCAGTTGAGCCGGAAGCCGACGAGGTCATCTCTGTAAGAAAGAAGAAAACCAAAGGCCAGAGGGAACTCGATCTGAAAGAATTCCCGGTTGATGTAATACCTACCCACAGTGTTTCCGAAGAAGAGCTTGATGCATTCTTTGGAAAAGGAAACTGGAGAAAAATGCCGGATGAAACCTACAAACGCCTTCGGCACGAACCGGAATCCTGGACGGTGGAACTTCATACCGTAGAAGTCTATGCTGGTACAGACGGTGACCATCAGGATGAATTCTTAAGAGGAAAACGTCCAAAGGATCTTCTGCGAAACAGCATTGTTACACCATCATTACTGGCTTCTATTCTGAATGTCAAATATGTCAATTCTTCAGCACTCAACCGTGTTGCACAGGAGTTTGAAAGAAACGGTGTAAACATTTCAAAACAGACAATGTCCAACTGGATTGTCAAATGTGCAGATAAATATTTTGCTCCTTTTGTAGAACGGATGAAACAGGAACTGCTAAAGCTGCCGGTCACCCAGTCAGACGAAACACCGACCCAGGTTATTGAAGACAGCGACCACCCTAATACAAAGTGTTACATGTGGGTGCACCGCTCCGGTGAGCTACATAAGGAACGTCCGATTGTAATCTACGAATACCAGAAAGGACGTGATCATCACATTCCTCTGGAATTCTACAGAGACTACAAGGGCGTCCTTGTTACGGACGGGCTCAGTCAGTATCATCTGGTTGATAAGAAGCTGCCGGATGTTACAAATGCGAATTGCTGGGCTCATGCAAGACGCGATTATGCCGATGCAATCAAGGCAGCTGATAAAAGTAATCCGTCTGTATTGAAAAACTCTATTGCTCATCAGGCTTTGGAGCGGATTGCAAAGTTCTATGAAGAAGATGGTAAATTAAAAGATTTACCATCTCAGAAACGTCTTCAAAAGCGACAGCTAGTCATCAAACCGCTTGTTGAGGACTACTTTGCGTGGGTAAAAGAAATACTCTCCGATACAACGGTACTTCCAAAGGGCAAAACAGCTGATGGGCTGAAATACAGTCTGAATCAGGAAAAATACCTAAAAGTATTTCTTGATAATCCGGATGTTCCGATTGATAATTCGGCTTCAGAGAGAGCTATCCGAACATTTTGCCTGGGCAAGAAGAACTGGATGTTCCATAACACAGCAAATGGTGCTAACTCCAGTGCATTGGCTTATAGTATTTCGGAAACCGCAAAGCTGAATCATCTTCGTCCGTATTATTATTTCAGATATATACTCACAGAGTTGCCAAAACACTGTGACGACAAAGGAAATATAGATCCTACAGAGCTGGATTACTTAATGCCATGGTCAGAAAGTCTTCCGGAAGAATGCAGGAAACCACGCCGCTCATAAACCAGCGGCGTATATTTTAGCGTCAGGCGCATGGTTTGACGTTTACTATAAACGCAACAAAAAAAGAGCTATTAATAGCTCTTTTTTTGTTGCGTTTATAGTAAACGTCAAAC
>JAFOCX010000047.1 GCA_017380975.1 Lachnospiraceae bacterium | reverse complement strand
GGTATCGCCGCAAGCATGGGCGGATCCTGCGAAGTAACTTACACCAGAGGCTATGATTCTGTAATGAATGATGCAGCATTAACAGACGATGCACGCGCTGCTATCTCCGACTACTTCGGTCCGGAGGCAGTTCTGGAAATCCAGCCTGTTATGCCTGGCGAGGACTTCTCCGCATTTACGGAAGCTGGCTGCCCGGGTACTTTCATCGAGATTGGAACCCGTAATCCGGAAAAAGGAACCGACCGCCCACATCACAATCCGGCTTATTTGATGGATGAAGACGGTCTGTATTATGGACTCGGATTCTTCGCAGGAATTGTGGAAAAGAAAATGATGTAGGATATGAAAAAGGCTCTGAGTCCTTAACGGACTTAGAGCCTTTTGTAATATTTCGTATAAAACTATGCGTGGAGCACGATTTCTCCACTCTCCAATGTTTTCTGAACATCTATCACTCTCTGGTTCGCACTGCCTTTCCAGTGAAGAGTCACATCTTTTAATTCTTCCACAAACGGACCGTCTACCAGCACATCCACGAATTTCAGATACGGGAGGTCTTTTACAGCATCCCATGTGTATCCTGTGTATACCCAGATTGTCTTGTTCGGATATTTTTCACGGATTTCCTCGATCAACGCGCCGACCTCATCGCGGTTCTGCATGTGAAGCGGATCACCGCCGCTGAAAGTGATTCCGGAAATGTAGTCCGGCTCCAGAGATACGAGTAATTCCTCTTTCGCCGCCTCATCAAACGGAATACCTCCGCAGATATCCCAAGTGATCGGATTGTGACAGTTCTTACAGCCATGGCTGCATCCTGCAACCCAGAGAACGCTGCGAAGACCATCACCGTTGAGCATATCTTCTTTTGTTATGTTGTGGTATCTCATCTCTGTTCTCCTCTCAAGCCCTGTCACTCCCTCTCCGGTACGAAATCATGATTTCGCGCGACTCGGCTGTTTACATACTCTTTCTTTCTGCGATCTCTGCCATCTTTGCATCATTCAGACGAGTGTCACCCTTGACGCGGGAATAGCTGAGATAACCGTTCATACGGTCGATCTTCGTCAGGTTCTTACTTCCGCACTTCGGACAAACGTCCATATTTAACTCTTCGTGGCCGCAGTCATCACAATAAGACAGGGACAGGTTTACACCCTCATAGAATCCCATCTTCATCGCTCTGCGTACCAGAGATTTGATCGCTTCTTTATTGTAATCGATCGGATATTTTACATACTGGATCTTACCGCCGTTGGAAAGCTCCCAGAAACGGTATTCCAGATTCTGCTTCTCGATCGGGGTGATATCCTCGCTAACGTGGCAGTGGAAACCATTGCTCACATACTCTCTGTCGGAAACATTTTCAATGATTCCGTATTTCTTTCTGAACTGCTTTACCTGCAGACCACAAAGGTTCTCTGCCGGTGTCGCATAGATCGCATACAGATTTCCATCCGCCTTCTTAAACTCATTGACTCTGTCGTTGATGTACTGCAGTACTTCCAGAGCGAACTGACCGTCTTCTACAAGGGATTTTCCATTGTAGAGCTGCTGCAGCTCGTTGAATGCAGTGATACCGAAGGATGCAGTTGCTGTCTTAAGAAGCGGCTTGATCTTATCATGCAGACCAAGGTGTCCGCCATAGAAACCGCCTTCGCAGTACGCCAGCGGGTTTGTGGATGCACGAAGCTCGCCAAGGTACGCATAAGTACGAATGTGGATCTTACGGATCAGCTGTAAATAGTAATCCAGAACTTCGAAGAAGTCTTTGCTTTCCTGTCTGGATTTTGCAAGGATCATCGGAAGGTGTAAGCTTACCACACCGATGTTGAAACGACCGACGAATCTCGGTACATCGTTCTCGTCTGCCGGTTCCATTCCGCCGCGCTCATACCACGGAGAAAGGAATGCACGACATCCCATCGGGCTGATGATCTTGCCGTATTTTTTGTACATGCTTGCAATGTAGCCTTCACCTGTCAGGGACAGCCAGTCCGGATACATGGTCTTGGAGGAACATTCGATTCCTGCCTCAAATACATCCTCGAGCTCTCCGCCCGGTCCGTGAAGTTTTTCATCATATAAGAATACTACCTTCGGGAACAGAACCGGTTTCTTATGACCTTTTCTTCCCTGACCGTTCTTTCTGACATTGAGCATGGTAATGGTTGCCATCTTAGCAAAGCGGCTGGTTCCTGTACCGGCTGTCATGGTGATAAACGGATAATCACCGCGGCTGGAGGATACGGAGTTGAACTTGTACTCCCATCCCTGGAATCCCTGCTCCATATCACGCTGTACATCTGCCAGCGCGATTTCCTCTGCTTTTTCCTGAGAAAGTCCCAGGTTTACGTATTTTTCAATATATTTTGTGTAAGATTTCTCTGCGTACGGAGCTAAGATATTTTCTACACTCGGTACGGTAAATCCGCCGTACTGCTGGCTGGCAGCACTGAGCACGATATCTCCGATCACATCGAATGCAACATCCAGTGTCTTCGGCTCATTGTACCAGAGATTTCCCATCTCAAAACCGCCTGTCAGAACTTCTTCCACATCGAACAGACAGCAGTTCATGGTATCGCGTCTTGCAGACATGTCATGGATATAGAGGTATCCGTCGCGACAAGCCTGAAGTTCTTCCACTGTCATGAAGAATTTCTGGTAAAGGGATTTATTTAACTCGTTGAAGATCAGGCTTCGTTTTGTAGAAACAAGGGCACTGTCTGTATTACTGTTCTCCTTGTCACCAATGTACATGATGGACTGAGATTTCTTGTAAACCTCATCCAGCATCTGTACGAAGTCCTGCTTATAGTTTCTGTAATCACGGTAGCTCTTGGCAACCATCGGATTGACACGCTCTAAAGCACCCTCAACGATGTTGTGCATCTGGGCGATCGGAATCTCCGCCACGTCTAACTGTTCTGCCATCTCTTCTACGAACTGACAGATAAAATTGATTTCCGCTCTGGAAAATGTGATCATCGCACGGTTCGCAGATTTATTAACAGCCACAACGACTTTCTGAACGTTGAACTCTTCTCTGGTTCCGTCTTTTTTAATAATCTTAATATCACTGCATCTCATGGCGTTCTTCCTCCTGTTTTATTTTTAATTCCTGTTCTTCTTTAGTATAATCAATCTCCGATAAATCATCTGTGACATTATCACTATTTGCTTCCGCTTCCACTTCTGCAAGCGCGGCCAGCTCTTCGTCGCTCATCGGAAGTCCGTCTCCGTTCAGTTTCAGATTCAGTTCTTCTTCGACCTCGGACTTGATCTCCTCGCGCTGCTCCAGATTCATCTCCGGAAGTTCAACGGTTGAACTGACGCCAACACGTCTTAAGAACTCCTCGGTTGTGGCAAACAACGCAGGACGGCCGGGCGCATCCATACGTCCGGCTTCATAAACCAGATTGTACTCGATCAATCGGTTCACGGCATGGTCGGACTTCACGCCTCGGATCTTTTCAATATCAGCCTTGGTCACCGGCTGTTTATAGGCAATGATCGCCAATGTCTCCATAACGACATCGGTCAGAACCTGCTTTTTCGGAGTTGCAGCCACCTTGATCAGATTGCTGTAAAACTTTGTTCTCGTTGACATCTGGTAACTGTCCTCCAGGCGAAGGATCTGCATACCACTGTCCTCTTCATCGTAACGTTCACGAAGACGTTCTGCTGCCGCTGCCGCTTCCTTTTCCGTTGATTCCAGCGCTGCTGCCAGCTGTCTGATCTCCACAGACTGTCCCATGGTAAACAACACGGCTTCTACCACAGACTCCTGCTCTCTCAAATCTTCTACTCGCATCAAATTTCCTCCACACTGATTTCCGGTTCACTCTCTTCACCTTCCGGCTCCAGAGCCTCGATCATCATGTCGTCAAACAGATTTTCCTGGGTCAGATGGATCTTTCCGATCTTCATCAGTTCAAGAAGTGCCAGGAACGTTACAACAATTTCAGTTCTGTCTTTTTGTCTTGTCAGCATACCGCGGAAACTGAATTTCCGGTGTTTTCTTGCATAGGCGAGCACAGAAGAGATCTTCTCTTCCAGGCTGACCGGTTCTTTTTTGATCGTACCGAATGTGCTGCGGACCGGATCGATCTTGTCCTTCTGGCGCTTCATCACAGACAAAAAGATCTGCTCCAGCTTCGCCAGTGTCATACCATCCAGCAGCTTGTCCAGATCGACCGGCTGCTCGTAATCCTTTACTTCCTTCGGTACTGTCGGGGTTTTATAAAAAATCTTTTCCGCATCCATCTCCATGTCTTTTAATTCCATGGACATGTACTTGTAAGTCTTGTACTCTAACAGTCGCGCTACAAGTTCTGCTCTCGGATCTTCCTCTTCCCCTTCTTCATTGACTTCCTTCGGGAGCAGCATACGGGCCTTGATATCCAGCAGTGTCGCTGCCATAACCAGGAATTCACTGACCACATCCAGAGACTCTTCCTCCATATGGCGGACATACTCTAAATACTGATCCGTGATCGTAGCGATCGGAATATCGTAAATATTAACCTTATTCTTTTCAATCAGATGGAGAAGAAGGTCCAACGGTCCTTCAAAGGACTCCAATTTGTAAGAAAGTTCCATGTGTTACTCCTGAAATTAGTCAGTCAGAAAAAGAGTCCCGCAACCGGAACTCTTTTTCCATGATATTGCTATCAAAGTATAACAGAATTTTGACGCATTGTAAATAGATTTTCCTTCTGTGAAATAATTACCATGCACCTAAATCTAGTTTTTGTTTGTTATATCCACCACAACAACTTGTGGTTTATCATTAAAACGGATATTAATGGAATGAGTTCCAAGTCCTCGTCCGACGATCATCTTTCTGCCCGTCAGCCCTTCATACAGACCTGCATACCACGGAAAAAAGAACTGGTACTGCGGAGTCATCAGACCGCCTAAAAACGGAATCTGGATCGTTCCGCCATGAAAATGTCCTGCCAGTGTCAGATCCGCTCCCCATTCTTCATATTCGCGAAAGAACATCGGAGAATGAGCCAGCAAAACAGTGAATGTTTCCGTCTGCGGTCTGCCGAGAACTTTTTCCATAAATCCTTTCTTCATCTTCGGATATCCCGGCTTGTAATACTCAGGGATCAGATTCACTCCGTACAGTTCAATCTCCTCGTCCAGAGCGATCTTCTGATCAGACAGGAATGTGATCCCCATCTCATTCAACGCCTGTCG
>JAFOCX010000046.1 GCA_017380975.1 Lachnospiraceae bacterium | reverse complement strand
GTGTTTTCCAACTTGAATCAGTTGGTATGAACAACGCTATTGCTATTTTAAAACCAAATTGTTTTGAAGATATTGTTAATTTATTAGCACTTTATAGACCTGGTCCAATGGATCAAATCGAAGATTTTGCTATGCGTAAAAACTCTTCAAAGCAATTTAGTTCAAGAGATAAAGAACTTGAAGATATTTTAAAATCCACTTATGGAAAAATTATTTATCAAGAACAAATTATGCAAATTGCTTCACGAATTGCAGGTTTTTCTGCAAATGATGCAGATTTATTTATGTTCGCAAAACCCTGGAGAGCGGAGAAATCGTGCTTCACGCATAATTATATACGAACTATTGCAAAAGGCTCTAAGTCCGTCGAGGACTCAGAGCCTTTTTCATATCCTACATCATTTTCTTTTCTACAATGCCTGCGAAGAATCCGAGTCCATAATACAGACCGTCTTCATCCATCAAATAAGCCGGATTGTGGTGTGGGCGGTCCGTACCTTTTTCCGGATTACGGGTTCCAATCTCGATGAAAGTACCCGGGCAGCCGACTTCTGTAAATGCAGAGAAGTCTTCACCAGGCATAACAGGCTGGATCTCCAGAACGGCATCCGGACCAAAATAATCGGAAATGGCAGCGCGTGCGCCGTCTGTTAATGCTGCATCATTCATTACAGAATCATATCCTCTGGTGTAAGTCACTTCACAGGAGCCTCCCATGCTTGCTGCGATGCCGTTGGAGATTTCTGAAATCATGCCCGGAATACGATTGCGGAGCTCTTTTGAGAAGGTTCTTACGGAACCACGGAGCATCACTTCGCCCGGAATGATATTGTACGCATCGCCGCCGCTGATCTGGCAGACGGACAATACAGCTGTTTCGTATGCACTGATCCTGCGCGCAGCAATATTCTGAAGACCTAAAATGATCTGGGCAGCCATAACGATCGGATCCACGCACTGCTCCGGAAGAGAAGAGTGGCCTCCCTTTCCGATCACGCGCACGTCAAAGCTGTCGGTTGCGGAAGTCAGGGCACCATTTACACATCCGAATTTTCCGATCGGATAATTGGAGGAAAGATGGAGTCCGTAGATTTCGTCGATTCCTTCCATGACTCCGGCTGCTACCATCTCTGCAGCGCCTCCCGGCGGAAGTTCCTCTGCGTGCTGGAAAATGCAGACAACGGTTCCGCACAGAGCATCCACACGCTCGGAAACCATTTTGGCAAGTCCTAAAAGGATCGCAGCGTGTCCGTCGTGTCCGCAAGAATGCATAGCGCCTTTGTTGACAGAAGCATAAGGAAGGTCATTCACTTCCGTCATCGGAAGCGCATCAATATCTGCGCGGAATGCGATGGTCGGTCCCGGTTTTGCACCATGGATCTTTCCGATCACACCGGTTTTTGTCGGGCGGGAAATTTCTACGTTTCCAAAGGAGTTTAACTGTGCTTCGATGAAGTCTGAAGTTTCAAATTCACAGAAGGAAAGTTCCGCATGTTTGTGAAAATGTCTGCGCCATTCGATGATCTGCGGGTGCAGATCTTTGGATGCCTGTAATAAGTTTTTCATATAAATCCCCCTCATTTATTTAAGCGAATAATTCCTGATACAGTCTCTTCGCATAGTTATCCGTCATACCGCTGATAAAATCCGTGATCATCAAAATACGCAGATACAGTTTGTCGGCTTCTGATCTTCCTTCGGATTCTGTGCGGTACATAGATTTGTAGAAATCAGATACCGTGTCGATGATGCGACATTCAATGAATGTCATTTTTTCATCCGTATCGTATTTGATCGCAGCAGGCATAAACTGACCGAGCAGAGAATCGATGACTCTGCGGCCGTAAAGCTCTGTCTTAATCTTTAAGGAACTGGTGTAGATCCATTTTTCACTGAGTTTCGAGATGGCCATGATCACATGACCGGAGCAGGTATCGTCGAAAAGATCGCCGTAAAACTCACCATTCATCAGAGCATGATAATGACGGACGAAGGAATCGGTCGCATCCTGGATCATCTGTCCCTGTAGGAACTGGTTCCAGCGCTGAACAGCAGCAAGTTCCGGTTTTCTGGTTTTCTTCTCGATTTCATTCTGATAAAGGTCTTTTAATTTCTGTATACAGGATGCAACTTCCGCAGATAATTCTGAGCCGGAAGCATCCATTTCGCTCTGATACAATTCCAGAGCCTCGAAGATCTTGGTGATTCCGAGAACTTTTTTCACCATAGAATCTTCCACATCAGAAGTACGATAAGCGATGTCATCTGCAGCTTCCAGAAGGAAGGAGAGCGGATGTCTGTGACCGTTCATACCGGTCTTTTCATTCAGCGTATCAAACAGTTCACGCTCAGAATAATTATAACCGATCTTCTTATAGAGCGGAGCTGTATTCTCACGTTTGGCGATCGCCAGCTTTTCGGAGGAGATCGGATATTTCATAATGGAACCGAGAACCGGGTAGGAAAGATTGAATCCGTTCATGGTTCCCAGATAAGGAGTCTTGGACAACAGGCGGATGGACTGGGCATTGCCCTCGAAGGTATAAAGGTCCTGTAACTGCCAGTCAGATAAAATCTCTGTGATCGGTGTTCCGTTTAGCTCCATCTCACCAAGGTGCTTCTGGAACCATTCGCGGATCGCAAATTCGCCAAAATGTCCGAAGGGCGGGTTTCCGATGTCGTGGATCAGACCTGCGCAGAGCAGCACATCCGAAAACTCTTTTTCCAGATGGTCTTCAAACCACGGATCAAGTCCTGCTGCCTTCACTTTTGCAAATGCACATTCGCCCAGTTTTTTACCAATAGCAGAAACTTCCAGAGAATGAGTCAGTCGTGTTCTTACGTAATCATCGTCGTCCAGCGGGAAAACCTGGGCTTTATCCTGCAGACGGCGGAATAAGGTACTGCAAATGATCGTGTCGTAATCGTTGCGGTACGGAGTACAGTCTTCATTTATATGTTCAACAAAACGTTCTTCGGATAATAAATCATTCCAGTTCATGGAACACATTCTCCTTTCGAAAAAAGAAATGTTTCAGTGTAAAAAAATATTTTATCATAAGATGAATGTGCTTGCAAGTCTGCGAGGAAAATTGTTCCGGAAAAGTCATGAGAAATCTGTGTTCGCAGAGTTGACACCTTGGCGGAACTGTGAGAAAATGAAAGATAAACCAAACGGAGAAACGACAAGGAGGAGTCCATGAACAACAACGAGACAAAATGGGACAAACTGCTTCGGATCAAGACTTCCGGGCGCGATGATTCCAGAGCGGATCAGTATCGTTACCCATACGAACCGACCCCGTATTCGGTTCTGGAAAGTCTGGCAAATGCAGAATACATCGGAAAAAAGAATACGCTCGTGGATTACGGCTGCGGAAAAGGCCGTGTGGATTTCTTCTTATCCTACCAGACCAGGTGCCGTTCCATCGGAATCGAGTACGATGACCGAATTTACCGGACCGCGGCGGAAAACCAGAAAACAGCCGCATCCGCAGGACGAACCACATTTTTAATGGAAAATGCAGAAACGTATCAGGTTCCGCGTGAGGCTGACCGTTTTTATTTCTTCAATCCGTTTTCTGTAGAAATCCTGCGAAGTGTCATCGGACGTGTGATGGAGTCTTATTACGAAGAACCGAGGGAGATATTATTATTTTTCTACTATCCGTCGGATGAATACATTTCCTATTTGATGACGGTGGATGAACTGGCATTTCTGGATGAAATCGACTGCAGAGACTTGTTTGATGGAGAAAACCCGCGCGAGCGGATCATGATATTTGAGGTGGCAGTATGAGGATCATAATCTCCCCGGCGAAAAAAATGAATGTAAATACAGACAGTATCCCGTGGCAGGACACTTCTGCGTTTCTGGAAGATACAGAAAAAATTTGTGGAAAACTGCAGGGAATGTCTTACGAAGAGTTGAAAAAGCTCTGGAAATGCAATGACCAGATCGCAGAGCAAAATGTGGAGCGCCTTCGTTATATGGATCTGCGCAGGAATCTGACTCCTGCGATCCTGGCTTATGAAGGAATTCAGTATCAGTACATGGCTCCGAGCGTTTTTACTGAGGAATCTCTAGACTATGTGCAGGAGCATCTGCGCATTTTATCAGGATTCTATGGGATCATAAAACCACTGGACGGCGTGGTTCCGTACCGTCTGGAAATGCAGGCAAAACTGAAAATAGAAAATGCGAAAGATCTGTATGCGTACTGGGGAAAACGTCTGGCGGAGCATTTATTCGCAGAGACAGATTGCATCGTCAATCTGGCCTCCAAAGAGTACAGCATCTGCATTTCCAAATATCTTCCGGATCATGTTCGCATGATCACGTGTGTGTTCGGCGAAGAAAAAGACGGAAAGATCATTGAAAAGGGAACCATGTGTAAAATGGCCCGCGGAGAGATGGTTCGTTTTATGGCGGAGCACCAGATCAAAGATGTGGAAGCGATCAAAGCGTTTGACCGTCTGGACTATCATTATTCCGAAGAACGGTCTGACGAGACTACATACGTGTTTATAAAAGAAACTGCAAACAAAGAGAGTTAGAAAAAGCAGGTGATCATATGAGCTATTTTGGAAAATTCTATTTAGATAAAGAAAAAGATATCGTGGTTCATCTGGATATGGAAGGTTCGGTCCTGAGCTACACGATCTTTGCCATGAATCATCAGTCGAAAAACCTGATCCGCAACCTGGCAGCAGCAGCCGGTCAGGAGACCGTGGACCGTGACGGAAAGCAGGCGATTGTGGGCGAGGTGCCATGTTACATCAAGGGTGACGGTCAGAGAGTCTATATTTTCCGATTGAACGGAACAAAACTGGCCAACATTTATCCGGACGGAAAGATCGAAGTCAATTCTGTGATCCCGGCGATCGCAAAGACGCTGATGAGTCAGACAAAAGATTATAAATATTCTTTCCGTGAGACCATGGTGAAATCCTACGTTCCGGAACATGTCAAGCTGTCCACAGATCTGCACACGCACGGAAACGCGAACCTGAGCGCAGACATTCTGATCGCGCTGGCGATCAAACACCAGATCCGTTATCCGCTGTACTATATCAAAAAGCTTCGTCTGGAACTGTCTCCGGAGCAGAAGCAGTTCATCGAGCAGCAGAGAGAGGCGGTCATTCCGACTCTTGATCTGGAAGGCTTGTCCGGAAAATACCGTGACCGTCGCATTGATGACCATACGTATATCAACTTTGCAGATCTGATCCTTCACAACATCGAGCATTCTACGGAGAATATCAATAAGATCCGTAAATCCCTGTGCCTGCTGAAGGATTCTCAGGCGGTGTTTACGAATCTGGAAAAACTGTATCTTTACCGTTATGTTTTCACAAAAGGTGTGGAGGCAGATTATAAAATCCGGCTGAACAATTCCTGGAAGATTGAAGACCATGATATTCGCCGCTATCTGAGTCAGATGCTGGTAGATCTGGAAGATGCGGATTTTGCAAATATTACATTTTACCAGGATACGCTGCTCTGGATCGGCCGTGAATACCAGAAACGCCACATCAAATATGTGGAGATCAGCGATACAACACTGGTCAAAAAAGATGCATCAGCAGTGCGCATGCTGGAGCAGATCCATCAGATCATGCCATTAGTCAAAAAGGAGACCGGAGTGGATATCCGTTTCCTGGCTGCGATCCGAAGAATCCCGCTGACTCTCGTAAAGAACAATATCACATCCGGAAACTATCTGACAGAGGCAGTTCAGGCCCTGAAGGTGGTCTGCAAGGATCCGTATGTGGTGGGAAGTGATTTTGTTGGAGAAGAAATCAACGATATCGCAGAATTAAAAGGCGTCATCAAGGAAATCGTGACCAAAATCGCCAGCGAGGATAAAAACTGGACGATCCGCGTCCATGCGGGAGAAAATGATTCTCTGAAGAGCAATATGGCAAAGGCCATCGCTCTGGTGGAAGAGTCCCTGCTTCCGGGCCAGAAATTCCCGTACATGCGTATCGGCCACGGTCTGTACTGTGCGAAATTGACCACAAAACAGG
>JAFOCX010000045.1 GCA_017380975.1 Lachnospiraceae bacterium | reverse complement strand
GCAAGGAGTCGATCGACAAGATGAGAGACGGCGTGGTGATCTTAAACTTTGCCCGTGATCTTCTGGTTTGTGATGATGACATGGAAACCGCATTAAAGAGTGGAAAAGTGAAAAAATATGTAACTGACTTTCCGAATGCAAAAACCGTTTCCATGGAAGGTGTGATCGCGATCCCGCACCTCGGCGCTTCTACCGAGGAGTCGGAAGACAACTGTGCGATGATGGCTGTTGATGAGCTGAGAGATTATCTGGAAAATGGTAATATCCGCAATTCTGTAAACTTCCCGAATTGCGACATGGGTGTGTGCAATGATGTGGCGAGACTCGCCGTTCATCACGCCAATATTCCAAATATGATCAGCCAGGTAACCGGAATTCTGGCGGCAGATGGTCTGAATATCAACCATATGACCAACAAGAGCCGCGGTCAGTATGCATATATGCTCCTTGATCTGGAAAATACAGTAAATGTAGATGCGATCGAACATCTGAAACGGATTCCGGGTATCTTCAAAGTAAGAGTGGTTAAATAGAGGTTTACACGGTTCGAATCGATTCGGCGGCAGATTTCTTTGCTGTCGTCCCCTGTCGAAACTTGCGCCCGATTTGCATTGCGGCTCCTCTCTGATAGCGACTATAATTGATGCAATAAGAATCATTATGACAGCTCAGGAGGAGAATTATGGCAGAATTATCAATTGCGATTGCTGATGATAACAGACAGACATTAAATCTGTTGGGAGAGATATTGGAAAAAGAGGAAGGGATTCGTGTGGTCGGTAAGGCGGATAATGGCGAAGATGCCTACAATATGATCGTGCGGACCAATCCGGATATTGTGCTGATGGATGTGATCATGCCGAGACTCGACGGAATCTCCGTCATGGAGAAAGTTCGGAATAACACACAGATGAAATCATTCCCGTCTTTTATTATGGTAACTGCAGCCAGCAGTCAGGATGTGACAGAAGATGCCTTTCGTCTCGGCGCCAACTATTACATTATGAAACCATTCAGCAAAGATGTGCTGATGGATAAGATTCATCGCGTCAGCAAAGGCAGAATGAAAAATATGCAGGTCAGCGGCGGTACAAAGGAGCGGAAGATCGTTCCGTATCTCGACAAAGAGGTTTACATGGAACAAAATCTGGAAACGGATGTGACTCAGATGTTACATGAAATCGGGATCCCGGCGCATATTAAAGGGTATCAGTATCTTCGCGATGCGATCATTATGTCTGTGCAGGATTCAGAGATGCTTTCTTCTGTGACAAAGATCTTATATCCGACGATCGCCAAGAAGCATCAAACGACAGCCAGCCGTGTAGAGCGTGCCATCCGGCATGCGATCGAAGTTGCATGGAGCCGGGGAAAAATGGAGACGATCCATGCCTTGTTCGGATATACAGTCAGCGGCGGGAAAGGAAAACCGACCAACTCAGAATTTATTGCGCTGATCTCCGATAAGATCCGCCTGGATTACAAGCGAATTTAGCAAAGAAATTTGGCAGACCCACTTTCTAAATGTAATGAAATATGGTATACTTATACTGATTGTAAATTAAGCTGCAATTGTATTTGGCGGCTATAAAAGTTTATAAAAATTTGGGAAGGATGGGTTTCAAATATGAAAAAGATTTTATTTGTGGCTTCTGAGGCAGTTCCGTTTATCAAAACAGGCGGTCTTGCAGACGTTGTAGGTTCCCTGCCGAAATGCTTTGACAAAGAGCAGTACGATGTTCGCGTTATGATTCCGAAATATCTCTGTATCAAAGAGAAATTCCTTGAGAAATTAGAGTTCGTAGATCAGTTCTACATGGATTATCTCGGACAGAGCCGTTATGTTGGTATTCTTCAGTACGTTCATGATGGTATTACATTCTACTTTATCGACAACGAAAGCTATTTCTGGGGCAGCAAGCCGTACGGCGACCAGTACCACGATCTGGAGAAATTCTCCTTCTTCTGTCAGGCAGCTCTTTCTGCTCTTCCGGTGATCGGATGGCAGCCGGATGTTGTTCATTGCCATGACTGGCAGACAGGTTTGATCCCGGTATACTTAAAGGGACGTTTCGGCGCAGGCGAATTCTTCAAAGATATGAAATCTGTTATGACAATCCACAACCTGAAATTCCAGGGTGTTTGGGATGTTAACACAATTAAGAGATTCTCCGGTCTGGATGATGGCTATTTCACATCTGACAAACTGGAAGCATACAACAACGGTAACATGTTAAAAGGCGGTCTGGTATATGCAGACTCCATTACAACAGTAAGTAACACATATGCAGAAGAGATCAAGACAGCATTCTACGGTGAAGGTCTTGACGGTCTGATGCGTGCACGCGGCAACGATCTTATCGGTATTGTTAATGGTATCGATTACGAGGATTTCAACCCGGGTACAAACGAGAACCTGGCTGCTCCGTACACAGTTGAGAACTTCCGCAAAGAGAAAGTGAAAAACAAAAAGGCTCTCCAGAAAGAGCTTGGTCTTCCGGTAGATGAGAAGAAATTTACAGTTGGTATCGTATCCCGTCTGACAGACCAGAAGGGCTTCGATCTGATCGCTCATGTAATGGAAGAAATCTGTGAAGACGACGTTCAGGTAATCGTTTTAGGTACAGGTGAAGAGAAGTACGAGAATCTGTTCCGTCACTATGAGTGGAAGTATCCGGCGCGCGTATCTGCTCAGATGAAATACTCCGAGCCGCTGTCCCACAGAATCTACGCAGGCTGTGACGCATTCTTAATGCCGTCCTTATTCGAGCCGTGCGGACTCAGCCAGCTGATGGCTCTCCGTTACGGTACACTTCCGATCGTTCGTGAGACAGGCGGTCTGAAGGATACAGTAGAGGCTTACAACGAGTACGAAGGCACAGGTACAGGTTTCTCCTTCACAAACTACAACGCACACGAGATGTTAGACACAATCCGTTACGCAAAATCCATCTACTATGATAACAAGCGTGACTGGAACAAGATCGTTGAAAGAGCGATGACTGTTGACTATTCCTGGAGCGTATCCGCGAAGAAGTATGAGGCTCTTTACGATAGCCTTGTAGGTGAGAAAATCGAGGCAGTTGAAGAGTAATAATAAAAAACGACACGGAGGAAACCATGAATATCTGGAATGAGATACTTGGGAATCAGGTGCTGATCTCTGCAGTAGCCGGTTGGACGGTTGCGCAGGTTTTAAAGACGCTGATCGATTTTATCCTGAACAGTTCCTTTAATGCGGAGAGACTCTTCGGGTCCGGAGGTATGCCGAGTTCCCATTCTGCGACAGTATGCGCGCTTACGACTGCGTCCGGTATTCATTACGGAGCAGGAAGTTTTGAGTTCGCTGTGAGTTTTGTACTTTCTATGATCGTTATGTATGATGCGATGAATGTCCGTATGCAGACCGGAAAGCAGGCAAAGCTTCTGAACCGCGTATTTTTCGAAAATATTCTGGAATTCGACGGAGTGGTACTGCAGGAACGATTAAAGGAATATGTTGGCCATACACCGGTGCAGGTGGTTGCGGGAGCGATCCTCGGTATCGTGATCGCAGGCGTGGTCAGCGGATTGTACTAAATGTACGTAAATAAAAGCAAAAAATAGCTAAAAAATTTGGCAAAGTTAGGATAAGGGATGTTGCAATATTTTGTAACATCCCTTATAATATATTCAGACTGTTTTTCGACCGTTTATTTTTTGGTGCGCGGATTTTTTATATTTCGACATTGAGAGATTGGATGGAGAAAAACGGAAGAAACTACGAGATGTAGAAACATTCTACAGATTTATAGGAGGAAAAAGAACTTATGGCAAAATGGGTTTATATGTTCAGCGAAGGTAACGCTACAATGAGAAACCTGTTAGGCGGTAAAGGTGCAAACCTTGCTGAGATGACAAAGATCATCGGCGCTGATGTAGTACCGCAGGGCTTCACAATCACAACAGAAGCTTGTACACAGTACTATGAGGACGGCCGTCAGATCAACGATGAGATCCAGGCTCAGATTAACGAAGCAATCGTTAAGATGGAAGAGATCACAGGTAAAAAGTTCGGCGACAAAGAAAATCCGTTATTAGTATCTGTTCGTTCCGGCGCTAGAGCATCCATGCCGGGTATGATGGATACAATCCTTAACTTAGGTCTTAACGAAGAAGTTGTTAATACAATGGCAGAGAAGTCCGGCAATCCGCGTTGGGCTTGGGACTGCTACAGACGTTTCATCCAGATGTACTCTGACGTAGTTATGGAAGTTGGTAAGAAATACTTCGAAGAGCTCATCGATGAGATGAAAGAGAAAAAAGGCGTTACTCAGGACGTTGATCTTACAGCTGAAGACTTAAAAGAGTTAGCAGCTCAGTTCAAAGAAGAGTACAAAGCTAAAATCGGTGAAGATTTCCCGACAGATCCGAAGGTACAGTTAATGGGCGCTGTTAAGGCTGTATTCCGTTCCTGGGACAACCCGCGTGCGAACGTATACCGTCGTGACAACGATATCCCGTACTCCTGGGGTACTGCTGTAAACGTACAGTCCATGGCTTTTGGTAACATGGGCGAGAACTGTGGTACAGGTGTTGCTTTCACACGTGACCCATCCACAGGTGAGAAGAAACTCATGGGTGAGTTCTTAACAAACGCTCAGGGTGAAGACGTAGTAGCTGGTGTTCGTACACCGATGCCGATCGCTCAGATGGAAGAGAAATTCCCGGCTGCTTTCGCAAAATTCACAGAGATCTGTGCAAAACTTGAGTCTCACTACAGAGATATGCAGGATATGGAGTTCACAGTTGAGAACGAGAAACTCTATATGCTTCAGACACGTAACGGTAAGAGAACAGCTCAGGCTGCTTTAAAGATCGCTTGTGACCTCGTTGACGAAGGCATGAGAACAGAAAAAGAAGCTGTAGCTATGATCGATCCGCGTAACCTTGACACTCTGTTACATCCGCAGTTCGATACTAAGGCATTAAAAGCTGCTACTCCGATGGGCAAAGGCCTTGGCGCTTCCCCGGGTGCTGCTTGCGGTAAGATCGTGTTCACAGCTGAAGATGCTGTAGCATGGGCAGAGAAAGGTGAGAAGGTTGTTTTAGTTCGTCTTGAGACATCTCCGGAAGATATCACAGGTATGAAGGCTGCTCAGGGTATCCTGACAGTTCGTGGTGGTATGACATCCCACGCTGCAGTAGTAGCGCGTGGTATGGGTACATGCTGCGTATCCGGTTGTGGCGACATCAACATGGACGAAGAGAACAAGAAGTTCACATTAGCAGGCAAGACATTCCATGAGGGTGATGCAATCTCCATCGACGGTACAACAGGTAACATCTACGACGGTCTTATCCCGACAGTTGATGCTACAATCGCTGGTGAGTTCGGCAGAATCATGGATTGGGCTGACAAATACAGAGTTCTTAAAGTAAGAACAAACGCTGATACACCGGAAGACGCTAGAAAAGCTAGAGAGCTCGGCGCTGAGGGTATCGGTCTTACACGTACAGAGCATATGTTCTTCGAGGAAGAGAGAATCGCAGCATTCCGTGAGATGATCTGTTCCGATACAGTAGAAGAGAGAGAAGCAGCTCTTGAGAAGATCCTTCCGTACCAGCAGGGCGACTTCGAAGGTATCTTCGAGGCAATGGCAGGCTTCCCGGTAACAATCCGTTTCTTAGATCCGCCGCTTCACGAGTTCGTTCCGACAGAGGAAGAGGATATCAAGAAACTTGCAGACGCTCAGGGTAAATCCGTTGAGGCTATCAAAGCTCTCATCTCCTCCCTCCACGAGTTCAACCCGATGATGGGTCACCGTGGTCTTCGTCTTGCAGTAACATATCCGGAAATCGCTGTTATGCAGACAAAGGCTGTTATCCGCGCAGCTATCAACGTACAGAAAGCTACTGGTGTTGAAGTGAAACCGGAGATCATGATCCCGCTTTCCTCCGACGTGAAGGAGTTAGGTTTCGTTAAGAAGATCGTTAAAGCTACAGCTGAGGCTGAGGTTGCAGCTGCTGGCGTTGAGCTTCACTATGAGATCGGTACAATGGTAGAGATCCCGAGAGCATGTATCACAGCTGACGAGATCGCTACAGAAGCTGAGTTCTTCTGCTTCGGTACAAACGACCTTACACAGATGACATACGGCTTCTCCCGTGATGACGCTGGTAAGTTCCTTGATGCATACTATGACAAGAAGATCTTCGAGAACGATCCGTTCGCTAAGCTCGACCAGACTGGCGTAGGTAAGTTAATGGAGATGGCAATCAAACTTGGTAAACCGGTTCGTCCGTCCCTCCACATCGGTATCTGTGGTGAGCACGGTGGTGACCCGTCTTCCGTAGAGTTCTGCCATAAGATCGGTCTTGACTATGTATCCTGTTCTCCGTTCCGTGTGCCGATCGCAAGACTTGCAGCAGCACAGGCAGCTATCAATGAATAATTGATATTAGAACAGACATCTTAGAAAAGTTTATACTTGGATAAGTTTAGCCCCCGGCAGTAATGTCGGGGGCTTTTTGTGTTGGTTGTCCGTATTTTTGGACAGTTAATTTGTGATAATCTTAGTAATAGAAGAATTGAAGACTTAAATTGAAAAACTTAACGCAACGAAATTAGTGTGATTTGAAGAAATCCGTTGCAATAACTTTTGCAGAAGGAGGTATTTTATGTGATATGATTCGATGTGATTACTATCTGCGGTTAGGAGTCAAATGAGTAATTATAATCGAATAACACTTAAAGAAAGAGTGAGGATTGAAGCTGGTATATATGCCAAGAAATCTTTCAGCCAGATAGCAGAGGAACTTGGAAGAAGTACATCCAGCATTACAAGGGAAGTCAAGCAAAACAGAATAATGATTAAGTCACCGTATGCATGTAGAACGGACTGCGTGTTTGCACCTAATTGTAGAAAAACAGGCCTTTGTGGAGATGAGCATTGTACGAAAAGGTGTTGGACATGTAAGGAACATGATTGTACAAAGTACTGCAACAGATGTGTTACTCATACTTGCAAGAAGACGGAGAAAGCACCATTTGTGTGTGATTCCTGCCTCAATAAGAATAAGAAAGCATGTAGGTATAACAAGTATTATTACATTGCAGAGAAGGCAGAAGCAAGGGCTAAAAAGACACGTTCAAAGTCTCGAGAAGGAATCAGGTTGGCGCCGGAAGAGTTGCAAACATTAGATGAGACCCTATCTCCACTCATCCGTCAGGGACAGCCGCTATCCCATATATGCAGTACGCACAGAGCAGAGATTAAAGTGTCGGAAAGAAGCATCTATAATTATATAGAGGCAGGTGAGTTAAGCATTTGCAACCTGGATTTAAGACGAAAAGTAAAATATAAAAAACGTCGTAAAAAACAGGAGGAGATTAAGTGTAATAAATTCAACTATAGACAGGGAAGAACATATGAGGATTTTCAGAAATATATGGAGGAGCATCCTGGTACGTTAATAGTTGAAATGGATACAGTTAGAGGACTTAGAACCAAGGAGCAAGTGTTGCTTACGATTATGTTCAATAGTAATTCAGTAATGCTGATGATCCTGATTGAAGATGAATCAATGGAGCCGGTAATAGAGGTTTTTGACAGGCTTACGAAAGTATTGGGAATCAGGAGATTTAGAAAACTGTTTCCAGTGATTTTGACGGATAATGGTCGTTGTTTTAAGGATGCATTATCACTTGAATATACAAAAAGTGGTTCACCCAGAACAAAAATCTTTTATTGTGATCCACAGGCTTCGTGGCAGAAACCTCACATCGAAAAGAATCATGAATTTATAAGATATGTTATTCCTCGAGGTAAAACCTTGAAAGGTTACACCCAAGAAGACATGACACTGATCGCAAATCATATCAACAGTACAACAAGACCAGGATTAAGATATAAAAGCCCGTATGAACTTGTAGAAACTGAAGAAATGAAAAAACTGTTGGAAGTACTTAACATGTTCCCGATCGCTGCAGATGAGATATGTTTAAGTCCAAAGTTACTAAGTAAAAAATAGGAATGAAAAGCAGATAGTTAATCATCCATAATCGATACCAAGTGGGTTGCATTAACTTTTGCAGAAGAAAATGTGAGCCGCTACTTTGTCATGTAAACAGTTAAGCCTTTTTCAACAGTTTTAATCGAATTATATCACATAAAATACCAGAAAAACAGAAAATACAATGTTTAATGTATTGGAAAAATCTTCAACTTTGCAATGAGTTTTTCATTTAAGGGTCCAATACAAAAAAGCAGAATGCAACAGGAAAAATCACGATAACATCACCAAATGAACGTGTAATTGCTACTTGTCATAAGGTTGTGTCTTCTCAAAAAATGTCTGGCGGGAAATCATCTCCACAGTATGCGCTTTTCGGTAAAAGTGAAGGAAAAGGAATGTTCGGGGAAGAACCAACGACTTTTTTAGGCTGGTATGCGACTGAAGAGGATATATCAAAAGAAATCATGGAAATCCACGACGCAATTGTTAATGGGATTACGACATATACTTTGC
>JAFOCX010000006.1 GCA_017380975.1 Lachnospiraceae bacterium | reverse complement strand
TTTGCAACCTGCACATCTTCAAACAAATCCACGACTTCATTCACCTGCTCTGCTGTCATTCCAAGCACTGCACTCATTCCCCCTACTCCGGCCGGAACTGCTTCCTGCATAAGAATGCCTCTGTGACGTACTGTCAAAATTGCATCATCCGTACTCATAACACCTGCTGCTGCCAGAGCAGGATACTCGCCAAGGCTCAGGCCTGCTGCAACATCTGCCTGTACCCCCATCTCCTCAATCACTTTCAGCATTGCAACGCTTGTGGTCACCATCGCAGCCTGTGTATATTCCGTAATATCCAGTCGATCATTCGGCTTAAAGCAAAGCTCCGGCATCGAAAATCCCAACAGTTCGGACGCTCTGTCAAAAATTTTTCGTCCGGTTTCTGTCTTCTCATAAAAATCCTGACCCATGCCACAATACTGTGCACCCTGGCCCGGGAAGATAAATGCTGTCTTTCCCATGGTATTTCTCCTATCTGCCAAGCAGTTTCGTTGCCTGTTCCATCATTTCTTCTATCATTTCTTTACAAGTCTGCTCTTTTGTGATCATTCCCGCAATCTGGCCTGCCATAACGGTTCCGTTCGTCACATCACCTTCCATAACTGCATTCCTGAGTGCACCAAGAGTCAGGTACTCTAATTCTTCAAAGCTCTTTCCTTCTGCCTCCAGGCGTGTGTATTCTCTCGTCATCTGATTTCTCAGAGAGCGAACCGGATGTCCATGACTTCTTCCTGTAACTGCAGAATCAATGTCTTTTGCCTTTATCACTCGTTGTTTATAGTTGTCATGCACAATGGACTCTTTTGCTACAACAAATTTCGTTCCCATCTGCACTGCCTCTGCACCCAGCATAAACGCGGCCGCGATTCCTCGTCCGTCTGCGATTCCGCCGGCTGCAATAACAGGAATGGATACTGCATCTGCAACTTGTGGAACCAGTGTCATTGTCGTTGCCTCACCAATGTGGCCGCCGGCCTCTGTTCCTTCCGCAACCACTGCATCCGCCCCTGCTTTTTCCATCATTTTGGCCAATGCTACAGATGCAACCACCGGGATTACCTTAATTCCGGCATCTTTCCACATCTTCATGTACTTACCCGGATTTCCGGCTCCGGTTGTCACGACTTTTATATGTTCTTCCACAACAACCTTTGCGATCTCATCTGCATACGGACTCATCAACATGATATTGACGCCAAATGGTTTCTTTGTCAGTTCTTTTGTTTTTCTGATTTCCTCTCGAATAACTTCTGCCGGTGCATTTGCAGCACCGATCAGTCCGAGACCTCCGGCTTCTGAAACCGCTGCAGCCAGGTTATATTCCGCCACCCATGCCATTCCGCCCTGAATGATCGGATATTCAATTCCTAATAATTCAGTAATTCTAGTCTTCATCATGGTTCATCCCACTCTTATGCTTCAATACCCTTATTTTTTAAGTAGTTGATAACATCACCTACCGTTGCCATTGTCTGAAGATCCTCAGCCGGAATCTCTACAGAATACTCATCCTCAAGAGCCATAACAAGTTCAAATAAATCGAGAGAATCTGCACCAAGATCTTCTTTAAACTTGGATTCAGCTGTGATTGTCTCTGCTTCCATTCCTAACTGGTCTGCAATTAAGTCTTTCATCTTCTCTAACATGGTTATAATCTCCTTTATATCATTATTAATTTACCATTCCAATAATACAGCCCCCCAAGTCATGCCTGCCCCAAATCCGGACAGAATGATCTTGTCTCCGGCTTTCAGCATTCCTTTTTTTACCATATCATCCAGCAATAACGGGATCGAAGCTGTGGATGTATTACCGTATTTTTCAATTATCATCGGAAACTTGTCCATAGGTTCTTTCAGCCTTCTGGCTACAGCTTCTACAATTCGCTCATTGGCCTGATGGAGGATATAGTATCGAATGTCTTCCTTCGCTGTTTGATTACGTTTTATCAAGGATTCAATACTTTCAGGGACACGTTTTACCGCAAACCGGAACACTTCCTGTCCATCCATTGTCATAAATCCAAGCTCCGGTCTTTCTCCGGTAAGAAAATTCCCCAGTGATCTGGATGTACATTTCAGTGCTTCGCCCTTAGTTCCGTCGGATCCCATCAACATGTCTATGATACCGCTTTCTTCATTTTTCAGGACTGCCGCGCCTGCGCCATCACCAAACAGTACGCATGTTGACCGATCGTCCCAATCTACGACTTTACTCAAGGTCTCAGCTCCGATGATCAGTGCAGTTTGATATATTCCTGACTTAAAAAATCCTTGTACGATATTCATGGCAAAGATAAAGCCGGAACACGCGGCAGAAATATCAAATGCTGCTGCATTTACCGCACCGATCTTCGCCTGAACTTCACATGCCCCGCTTGGATAATTGCAATCCGGAGAAGAGGTTCCCAAAATAATCAGGTCCAGTTCCTCCGGTTTTACTCCTGCTGCCTCCAAGGCACGTCTGGCTGCCTCTGCTGCCAGATCAGAAGTTCCCTCTTTTGTAGAAATCCGACGCTCCCGAATCCCGGTTCGACTGGAAATCCACTCGTCACTTGTCTCAACGATCTTTGCCAGATCGTCATTCGTCACAATTGTCTCCGGCACATATGCGCCGATTCCTGCAATTCTGGCTGTCATAATTATATCCTGCACCTTACAATCATTTTATATAGTTTGAGTTTCAAACTATATTTGTATAATACTTTGACTTTCAAAGTTTGTCAAGCGATTTTCATTTTGTTAACAGAATGTACATTTTTACCCAAAGTCAATGAAAAAGGACCGGCTCATGTTTTCATGATAACCGGTCCCTTATTTTATTATTTATTCAATTCATTATACCAGAACTTACCATCGATCATCGTTGCCTTACAACGAGTCATGTTGCTCAGCGGATGTCCGTCAAAAATCGCCAGATCCGCATCTTTTCCTACCTCAAGGCTGCCGATTCTGTGATCTAATTTGATTACCTTTGCTGCATTGATCGTCAACGCTTTAAATGCCATTTCTTCAGAAAGACCATACGCCATTGCCACGCCTGTCTCCTCCGGAAGCCACTGTGTTGCTGTCTCTGCATCTGCTGTCAATGCAAACTCAACGCCTGCTTTTTCTAACAGAGCCGGGTTTTCAATCGTGCAATCCCAAACTTCCATCTTGCCCGGGATCATACGCATCGGACCAACCACACATGTAACATTCTTTTCTGCCAGAATGTCTGCGATCTTATATCCTTCTGTCGCATGCTCAATTGTAAACTCCAGACCGAACTCTTCAGCTATACGGATCGCAGTCATAATATCGTCCGCACGGTGACAGTGAATTCTGCAGCGCATCTCACCGCGAACAACCGGAACCAGAGCCTCTAATTTGAAGTTTCTTTTTACCTTCTTATCCTCTTTTTCATT
>JAFOCX010000044.1 GCA_017380975.1 Lachnospiraceae bacterium | reverse complement strand
ACTGTTACAATGACCGGTTCGATACGGGCAACCATGGACTCCAGAGCTTCCGCAGTTTTTTCATCATAATCGTCAGCAATCTTGCTGAGTATCGTGTCCAGTTTACCTGCACGGCTTGCAACGCGGATCAGCTGAAGATCAAAACCGCTGAAGAGACCGGCATCTTTTACTGCATCATAGAAGGTAGTGCCTTCCATGACTGCTTTGCGCGCATGTTTCACCTGAGCTTCTACCGTCGGATGCTCTACCATGCGTTCTGCGATCTCAAAACCCTGATCGGTACGGAGACCACAACGAAGCGTAACGGAGATGATGCTGCAGAATCTGCGGAGTGCAGTCATGCGGCTGATCTGAGACTTCTGATTGATGGAAGTCAGGATGGATTCTGCAAAAGCCGGACGTTTTCCGGAGTCTCCGGACATTTTTACAAAGATAACAAATGCTGCAAGAGCTGCGATTACAACAAGAGCCACACCGCTGACAATGCCGCCAAAGTTGATGGCTGCCTGGGTGATCGGCGGAATGCTGGCACCGAGCTGTTCATAAACATCTGTGAAAACAGGCATGATCTTAACAAAGAGCACGAACAGGATAACAAGCAGCATGCATACCATCATGGCCGGGTAAGTCAGTGCACGGCGAAGACCTTCTGCCAGCTTATGTTCTTTTTCATAATGAGAAGCCAGACCATTGAGTGTTACGTCTAAAGTACCGGTCTGCTCGCCTAAATAGATCATTTCCTCTGTGTAAGAAGGGAAACAGTCCGCCTTTTTGATCGATTCGCTGAAAGAAAAGCCCATGCGGAGATTGTTTGCCAGATCTGTGAGGACCTGCTTTTCCTCTTCTGTGTGAGCATCTTCCGCCATAACGGAAAGACCCTCATAAAGCGGAACGGCAGCCTGATACAGGAGAGAGACCTGCATACAGAAGCCGGATAATGCTAAACCGGTAAACGGTGATTTTTTCTGTGCCATTGAATATACCTCCATCAAGATAGATTAGTAAGAAAACTTAGCAATATAGTTGCTTGGATTCGTAATATACTCTGTGATCTTTTTGTCGCCTTTTCCGCTGGAAGCGAAGGTAGGATCCATAAACTTCCAACTCTGGCCGTCAAAATGGATCGCGTTGTCGATCCAGCCTTGTTCTTCTGTATATACGCTGATCCAAGCATGATAGGTACTGCCTGCGTAACCAATCACCAGTTTGGTCGGAATGTTCTGGGTGCGAAGCATGGTAGTCATCAGGGCAGAGTAATCAAAGCAGATGCCTTTTTTTGTCGTAAGTGTATCATCCACTTTTGGCAGATAACCACTCTGGACCGTCTTGGCTTTTTGGTAATCGTAGGTGATATTATCAACCGCGTATTTATAAATAGCCTCTACTTTCTCAATCGTATCAGTGATGCCTGCTACCAGTTCATCACCTGTCTTTACCGTTTTTGTACTGCTGTTGTAGTTACAGAACTGATTCGGATAGAGGAAGGTACTGTTTGGATCCTTCATGGTTACACGAATCTGCTTCGTAAAAGTCGTGGAGTACATTTTATCTTTGACATTTTCGAAAACAGAGATTGTGTAGGTTCCGCTTCCTTCTGTCAATGGGAAGGTTTCGAATTTTCCGGTTGTATTCAGATCATAAGTATATTCGACAGTCTGTTTGATGCGGACCTTGATACGTGGTGCTTTTCCGGTATATTTCATCATGATGTATCCATCTTTGCTGTTGGAGGCATCGATATGTACCGTAGAGGTTCCATAGGTAAGCGCTCCGGTTGCTGCAGGAGTACGGACGGTCGCTGCATACGCCGGGATCATGCTGACAGCCAAACAGGAAATCATAAAAGCTATCAGGATAAGAGAACGTAATCCTTTCATCTTTTTCATGGTTTCAGTCCTTTCTATATGATACAAATGATATTCGATCATAGCTTTTCTTATATTATACAAAACACGTTCGAAAGTTACAAGAAGTAAAATGATGAATATAATGTAATTGAATAAGTAACCGCAAAAAAACAGATAAAATACAAAAGAAAAGCGGACCCGGACGTAGTCCGAATCCGCAAAATATCATAGATTTAGTTCTCGTACTCACCTAATACATACGCGATCATCAGATCGATCGTATTATTTAAGCTGTCGATGTGTGTACGTTCCATACCGTGGCTGCAGTAAACCGGCATACCAAATGCGGCTGCTTTCAGGTTGTTGCCGCCTTTTAAGGATGCGCTTGCGTCTGTACCGTAACGATAGAAGATATCTACAGCGTAGTCACAGCCGATCTTGTCAGCGAGGTTGATCAGGCGTGTTGTCAGCTCGTAATCGTACGGGGAAGCATTGTCCTTGCAGCAGATCGCTACATTGTACTCGTTGCCGTCATAGTCCGGACCGATAAGACCGATGTCGATCGCTACGAACTCAGAAACTTCTTCCGGAACATATGTACCGCCGATACCGATCTCTTCGGAGTACGGGAATGCGAAGATTGTACGGTATTTCGGTTTGAGGTTGTTCTCTGTCAGATATTTGATCACGTTGAATGCACAGGCAACAGCAGCTTTGTCATCGATGAATCTGGACTTTAAGAATCCGTTCGGTGTGAACTGCGGACGCGGGTCGATGGATACGAAGTCGCCGTGGCGGATGCCGAGTGCTCTTACGTCAGCCTCGTTTTTGATCTTTTCGTCGAGGATGATCATCATAGTGTTCTCGTCACGCGGAAGTGTACGAGCGTCATCAAATACATGTACGGAATGGGACTGACAAGCCATAAGACCTGTGTAGTGTCTGCCGTCGCGAGTATGTACCGTTACTGTCTCGCCTTCGATGGACTGGAAATTGATACCGCCAAGGTTTCTTACGCGGATCATACCATTTGCGTCGATTCTCTTGATGATGAGACCGATGGTGTCAAGGTGTGCACCGATCATAACTGTTTTGGAGTTATCCTCACCGTCTAATGTGATGTACGCAGTGCTCTTGTTGTCGAATGTGATCTCATGGCCAAGTTCTTTCGCATACGCTTCCATCACCGGGTTCATCAGCGGATAATAGCCAACCGGGCTCGGTACGTTTACGATGTCTTTGAAACATTCGATGGTGTACATCGGGTCAAAATTGTACTTCATAGTTGTAATCTCCCTTGTTTATATAAAATTTTAATTATTCAGCTTTTTTATTGGCCTTGATCTGGAATTTTTCGTTCTGGATCACAAAGCGCTCGTGGCGGCCTCCGCCGATCTTGCCTTTTTCATCGTAGGCGGCAACTTCAAATACCAGACGGCGTCCGTCTACTTCTACCAGTTCACTTTCACACCATACTTTCATACCGAATGGTGTCGGGGCATCGTGAGTCACGTTCAGCAATGTGCCTACCGTGCCGCATCCCTCATCGAGATGTTCCGCAACGCTCTTCCATGCAGTCAGCTCCATCAGTGCGATCATGGACGGTGTCGCGAAGACATCCAGAGTACCGCTGCCCATGGTTTTGGCGGAATTTGCCTCTGAGACCATCACTTCCTGTCTGCCTTTGATTCCAACTGTTAACATATACAGTTCCTCCATATTTTTTACTGAAATTATTATAAATTATAATAATAAGAATTGCAAGATGGGTCGTGAATGTGATATAATAATTGTGTATTTCCTCAATATTGTCAGCACAATTTTGAGGCATTTTTGCTTTTTGTAGAGGGTATTTTAAGTATGAAGATTACGTATATTCATCACAGTGCGTTTCTGGTAGAAACTGCTTCTGCCTGTCTGTTATTTGACTATTTTGAAGGAGCGCTTCCGGAGATCCCGAAGGACAAACCATTGTATGTGCTCGCCAGCCATTGTCACGGAGACCACTTCTCCGATGTGGTTTTCGAACTGGCCAAAACATACGATAAGATTCGATATATTCTTTCTTCCGACATTTGGATGAAACGTGTTCCGGAAGAATTAAAAGGCCTGACCGTTTCCATTTCTCCGTATGAAGAGTGGAGTGACAATATTCTTCAGGTGGAGACATTCAAGTCCACCGATGAAGGTGTCGCGTTCTGGTGCAAGGTGGACGGAGCAGAACTGTACCATGCGGGTGATCTCAATCACTGGTACTGGGAGGGGGAAGATGAGCAGTGGAACAAGGATATGACAAAGGCTTATCGTGCAGAACTTGAAAAGATGCGCGGACGCAAGGCTGATGTGGCATTTCTTCCGCTGGATCCGAGACTGGAGCAGTGGTTCTATCTGGGCATCGACGATTTTATGAAAGCCGTTGATACAGATGTGATCGTACCGATGCATTTCTGGGGACAGTTTGATGTGGCGCAGAAGTTAAAGACACTGGATTGCTCTGAGGGATATCGTGACCGTATCGTAGAGATCCTGGAAAAGGGCCAGACATTTACAGTATGAATATAGCTGCCGCCGGACGTATGACGGCAGCGCTATTATTTATAGAAGAAATATAAGAAGTAAAACAATGAAAGTGAGGAAACACCATGAATTTCAAATTCGCACACAACAACTTTAACGTAAAGGACCTCGACAAATCCTTGAAGTTCTATGAGGAAGCCCTGGGACTGAAGGAAGTGCGCAGAAAAGAGGCTGAGGACGGAAGCTTTATCATCGTTTATCTTGGCGATGGTGAGACAACTCATAAATTAGAGCTGACATGGCTCCGCGATTGGGAGAAGGATCATTATGATCTCGGTGACAACGAGTTCCATCTTGCATTTATCGTAGACGACTATGAGGCAGCACATAAGAAACATGAAGAGATGGGCTGCATCTGCTTCGAGAATCCGAAGATGGGCATTTACTTCATCATCGATCCGGACAACTACTGGTTAGAGGTTTTACCGACAAGAAAATAGTCATTTGGGGCAATTACAAAATTGGGGGACTCATGTCCCCTGATTTTACTTGATGGAAAAGGGAATATCGTTTAAAATATAAGGAGGGGGTTCCGTATGAAACATCCGATTCAGGATATTGAGTATGCAGAGTATTTGTTTGACAAATTTTACAGCATCGGAAGCACAGAAAACGGCGGTGTAACACGACTTGGATACACGGCGGTAGAGGATGAGATGCATGAAGTGTTTGTGGCTCTCGGAAAAGAAAAAGGATACGAGAGTTATACAGATGAAGTCGGAAATACTTACATTTACAATCCGGCATGTAAGTCGGATGAGGATGACGAGTACTATCTTGTTGCTTCCCACCTGGATTCTGTGGTGGAAGGCGGCCGTTATGACGGCGTCAGCGGAATCATTGCCGGCCTGCTGCTTTTAGAGTGGGCAAAACGTGACGGATTAGAGATCCCGATCCGCGTCGGCGCGATGCGCTGCGAGGAGTCCAGTAACTTTGGACGAAGCACGATCGGAAGCGGTCTGATCACAAAAGAAGTTTACAAGCATGATATTGGTGAAGCGGTAAACCGAGAAGGCAAAACGCTGAGTGAAGTTTTCAAGGAACGCGGCTACAATATGGAACCGAAGCGTATTCAGGGTGTGAAAGAATACCTGGAGTTACATATTGAACAGGGAAAAGTTCTGGAAGAGTATGATGATTCGATCGGTATTGTTACCACGGTTGCAGGACCGAGACGATTCCGAATCTATATTAAAGGAAGCGCAGAGCATTCCGGCGCTACTCCGATGGGAATGCGTTCCGATGCCCTTTGCGCGGCATCTGAACTGATCCTTGAGATCGAAGAGATTGGTAAAGATGAATCGATCTATCAGTCTGTTGCAACGGTTGGTACGGTAAAAGTATCTCCGAATGCTCTCAATGTAATCCCGGGTGAAGTGACACTCGGTGTTGATATGAGAGGTATTGATTCCGCCAGTCTGGACCGAATGGAAGCCAGACTGAAATCTGCCTGCAAGAAGATCTGCGAAAAGCGCAAGGTGAAATATTACAGAGAGAAGACTTCGGATATTCCGCCGATCGCCATGTCCATGGACGTGCAGCAGAAACTCTTAAGAGCAGCAAAGAAACTGAGAATTCCGCATCGTTCGATGATCAGCGGTGCCGGACATGATGCGATGTCCTTCGCAAACATCTGTGAGACCGGTATGGTATTCATTCCGTGTGCAAAGGGTATCAGTCACAATAAAAAAGAATTTGCCACCATTGAGTCGATCTGTGATGGTGCGCAGGTCATTTATGAACACTTCAAGGAGGAAATGGAAGTATGATTCTGATCAAAGACGGACGTATTGTTGACCCGAAGAGAGGCATCGACGATGTACTTGATATCGTAATCGATGGCGGTAAGATCACTAAGATCGGTAAGTACCAGAAGAGTGAAGAGTATGAGACAATCATCGATGCAAAAGGTATGGTGGTAGCACCGGGCCTTATCGATGTACACGTACACTTCCGTGATCCGGGCCTCACATACAAAGAGGATATCCAGACCGGTGCAGCTGCAGCGAAAAAAGGCGGCTTCACAACAGTTGTAACAATGGCAAATACAAAACCGGCAGTAGACAATGTAGAGACAGTGAAATACATTATCGAAGAAGGTAAGAAGACAGGCATCAACGTTATGCCGGCAGCTTGTATCACAGTTGGTATGCAGGGTAAAGAGCTGGTTGACATGGAAGCACTCATCGCAGCAGGTGCAGCGGGCTTCACAGATGACGGTATTCCGATCATGGACCAGAACCTTGTTAAGACAGCTATGTTAAAAGCAAAAGAGTTAAATGTTCCGCTCAGCTTCCACGAGGAAGATCCGGCGTTCATTTCTGAGAACGGTATCAACGCAGGTCCGTCCGCAGAAGCTCTTGGTATCAAAGGTTCCCCGTCTCTTGCAGAGGATTCCTTAGTAGCTCGTGACTGTATGTTAGCACTCCACACAGGTGCAAACGTAAACATCCAGCACATCAGCTCCAAGAACGCTGTTAAGATGGTGAAACTTGCAAAAGAGCTTGGCGCAAACGTATGGGCAGAGGTTACTCCGCACCACATCGCATTAGATGAGAGCGCAGTATTAGAGAAAGGCTCCCTTGCAAAGATGAACCCGCCGCTTCGTTCCGTAGCTGACCGTTACGGCATCATCGAAGGTATCAAAGACGGTTCCATCGATATGATCGCAACAGACCACGCTCCGCACAGCCCGGAAGAGAAGGCTGTTGAGCCGGTTTGGAAAGCACCGAGCGGAATCATCGGTCTTGAGACAGCTCTTGGTATCGCTGTTACAAACTTAGTTCGCAAAGGTCATCTGACAATGGTTCAGTTAATGGAGAAGATGAGCTTAAATCCGGCGAAGTTATATCACTTCGATAAGGGTTACATCGATGAAGGCGCTGATGCAGACCTCGTGATCTTCGACGAGAACGAGAAGTGGACAGTATCCATGGAAGATATTGCTTCCAAGTCCTGCAACACACCGTTCATTGGTACAGAGCTTTACGGCCGCGTTAAATACACAATTTGCGCAGGTCAGGTTGTATACCAGGATAAATAAGAATAACAAGTCCGGGGCGGTTCAGTAGGATCGTCCCGGTTTTTCGAATGATATTGGAGAGAAGAATGATGAAAAAGTATGAAGTGTTACTGTTCGATGTGGACGGAACTCTGCTTGATTTCAACAAAGCGGAAGAGGACGGTATCGAAGCGCTCTTAGCAAAGTTTGATGTTCCGGTAACTGCAGAGAATAAACATAAATATCATATTACAAATAAGAAATACTGGGAAATGTTAGAGCGCGGCGAGATCACAAGAGATCAGGTTCTGAGCATGCGTTTTGAAGAGTTTTTCGGAGCGTTTGGTGTACAGGTTGACGGTGCGGAGGTAGACACTCTTTATCGTCAGTATCTGAATGCGAGCGCAGTTCTCATCGATGGTGCGATCGAACTGCTGGAATCTTTAAAAGGAAGATATCCGCTCTACATTGTGACAAATGGTGTGGCAGAGACCCAGTACAACCGTCTTGCAAAATCCGGTCTGGACAAATACTTTGACGGCATTTTTATTTCTGAGGAGGCTAATGCCCAGAAACCGCAGCCGGCATTTTTTGAATACTGCTTCGAGAAAATGGGCCGCAGAGATGTGGAACATATGCTGATCATCGGAGATTCCCTGACCTCTGATATGCGCGGCGGCAATAATGTGGGCATTGACACCATGTGGTTTAATCCGAACAACGATGAAAATCACACAGAAGTACATTTGGACTATATCGTGGCAACGCTTGATGAAATTAAAGAGATGATGTAGAGGGGCGAATCCGATTGACAGTCCCTCTAAAGTGTGCTATTGTTGAGTTGATTCCGATGCACTATTGAACTCACACGCAACATCCTGAAGTCATTGTTACATTCGACGAATTGGGGAGAAGTTGCCTGTGGGTTTTTTCTTGAATAAATTTAATAAGGTCCAACATAACCAGGGGGATTTATTGAGAAGCGGCAGTCCGGAAACAACAAAATTTTTATTTTTTATGGAGGTACCAACATGAACAACGGTACAGTTAAATGGTTCAACGCAGAGAAAGGTTATGGATTCATCTCCAACGATAACGGCGGCGACGACGTTTTCGTACACTTCTCCGCAATCGTAGGCGAAGGTTACAAGACTCTTGAAGAAGGTCAGAAAGTTTCCTTCGAGACAGAGCAGGATCCGAAAAACAGCAAGAAACTTCGCGCTGTAAACGTTACAAAGCTCTAATTCCCGAATGAACTATACTGAAGCCGTGTTGTTTTACGACGCGGCTTTTTCCATTTCTGTTCCAATGTTTAAAAAATCGTACACGAAAAAATGTGCTTGTAAATTTCTTGACAAAACGATGCATTCACGATAAACTGTTTCAGATGAAGAAAACAAGGAGGAAATGTAAGTATGTTCACACTGCTGAGATCCAATGCAAATGGTTTCGATAATGGCAAGATGAGTTCTTTCATTTCTTTTATTTTTTCTTTTATTTATATGTTATTCAATCGTGTTTTTTATATTGATGTTATTCCCGGCAGTTGTGGTATTTAATAATTTTTCCACAAGCCGGGTATTTTTTTGCTGAATAATGAGGTAATACCTCTTGATATGTGGTATAATGACATCAAATGGAACACTGTAAATGATCATAAAAGCGATATGGGAGGAAAAAAACATGGCAAAGCGCACAGACATTAAAAAGATTCTCATCATTGGCTCCGGTCCGATCGTTATCGGTCAGGCTGCTGAGTTCGACTATGCAGGCACACAGGCATGTCTTGCATTAAAAGAAGAAGGTTACGAGGTTGTTCTCTGCAACTCTAACCCGGCTACAATCATGACAGATACAGTTATCGCTGATAAAGTATATATGGAACCGTTAACACTGGAGTACATCGCAAAGATCATCCGTTACGAGAGACCGGATGCGATCGTTCCGGGTATCGGCGGTCAGACAGGCTTAAACCTGGCTATGCAGCTTGAGAAGAAGGGCATCCTTCGTGAGTGCCGTGTAAAACTTCTCGGTACATCCAGCGCATCCATCGAGCGTGCAGAGGACAGAGAGCTGTTCAAAGAACTCTGCCAGTCCATTGGTGAGCCGGTTATCCCGTCTGAGATCACATACTCCATCGACGAGGCGAAAGAGGCTGCAAAACGTATCGGTTATCCGGTAGTTCTTCGTCCGGCATTCACACTCGGCGGTACAGGCGGCGGTTTTGCATACAACGAGGAAGAGCTTGTAGAGCTTGGTCTTAACGCATTCAAGCTTTCTCCGGTACATCAGGTTCTCGTAGAGAAATCCGTAAAAGGTTACAAAGAGATCGAGTTCGAGGTTATGCGTGACTCCAACGACCATGCGATCACAATCTGTGGCATGGAGAACATCGACCCGGTTGGCGTACACACAGGTGACTCCCTTGTAGTAGCTCCGATCATGACATTATCCAAGGAAGACGAGAAGATGCTCAATGACTCCGCGATCAAACTGATCCGTGAGCTCAAGATCGAGGGTGGATGTAACGTACAGTTCGCATTAAACCCGGAGACATCCGAGTACTACCTGATCGAGGTTAACCCGCGAGTTTCCAGATCTTCCGCACTTGCTTCCAAGGCATCCGGTTACCCGATCGCTCGTGTAACAGCGAAGATCGCTGTTGGTATGAGCCTTGAGGAGATCGCGATCGCAAACACAACAGCAGCATACGAGCCGAGCCTCGATTACACAATCGCAAAATTACCGAGATTCCCGTTCGATAAATTCGCTACAGCAGCAAACACACTGGGTACACAGATGAAGGCTACTGGTGAGATCATGGGTATCGGTTCCACATTAGAAGAGTGTCTCTTAAAGGGTGTTCGTTCCCTTGAGATCGGTGTTTGCCACTTCCACATGGCGAAGTTTGACAGCAGATCCACAGAAGAGATCAAAGAGTATCTCCACACATTCCAGGATGACAACATCTTCGCAGTGGCTGAGCTTCTCCGCAGAGGCGTAAGCGTTGCAGAACTTCACGAGATCACAAAGATCACAGCATTCTTCCTCGAGGCAATTGAGAGAATCGTGAAGATGGAGACAGTTGTAAAAGAGAATCCGGGCAATGTAGAAATCCTCAAAGAAGCAAAAGTGATGGGCTTCGGCGATAAATTCATCTCCCAGCTCTGGGGTTGGAAAGAAGTAGACGTTTACAACCTTCGTAAGAACGAGAACATGTTCCCGGTATTCCGCATGGTTGATACATGCCATACAGGCGCATACATCCCGTACTTCTACTCTTCCTACACAGGCGAGAATACATCCAGATTAACAGACAGAAAGAAGATCATCGTTCTCGGTGCAGGCCCGATCCGTATCGGTCAGGGTGTAGAGTTCGACTACTCCACAGTACATGCAGTCATGACAATCAAGAATGCAGGTTACGAGGCGATCATCATCAACAACAACCCGGAGACAGTTTCCACAGACTACACAACAGCTGATAAACTGTACTTCGAGCCGTTAACAACAGAAGATGTTATGAACATCATCGAGTTCGAGAAACCGGACGGCGTTATCGCTTCCCTCGGCGGACAGACAGCGATCAACCTTGCTCAGCCGCTTGCAGACCGTGGCGTTAAGATCATCGGTACAGACTGCGAAGCGATCGACAGAGCAGAGGACAGAAACGCATTCGAGAACCTTCTGAACGAGCTTGATATCCCGCGTGCAAAAGGCCGTGCGGTAACAAAGATCGAAGATGGTGTAGCTGCAGCAGCAGAGATCGGTTATCCGGTACTCGTTCGTCCGTCCTTCGTACTTGGCGGCCGTGCAATGCAGATCGTTGCAAACGAAGACCAGCTCCGCAACTACTTAAGAACAGCGGTAGAGATCGATGAGGATAAGCCGGTTCTCGTAGACAAATACATT
>JAFOCX010000043.1 GCA_017380975.1 Lachnospiraceae bacterium | reverse complement strand
CTGAACGCCGCGATTCTTGGTTCCGGTGTTGGCACAGATGTTATTGATGATCTGCTTAGACAGACGGTAACTGTCACTGCTCAATTCAGAATTGTACGGATTCTGCTCTGTCATGCACATGGCCAGTGCTCCGTAGATACTGGAGTTTTCCATGGAATTGGCCGATAAACGGATGAAAATCTCTGCGTCGCTGTTGTTGGCGATCTTGGAACGCTCTGCCTGACTCAGGTTCACGTCATGACTTTCACGGATCATAACCACCTTGTAGCCGCGATGCTTCAGTTCGTCCTGAAGCTGCTTTGCCACCGTCAATGTCAGCTCGAATTCTTTCACACCGGTTGCTGTACCGACAGCTCCTTCCGGCATCTTCGCTTTCTTAGTCTGGGACGCCGGACCAATCGGTTCCTTCTCTGCATTGGCCTTTGCCTGACAGCCGGCATCGATAGCCACAATGTGGCCATTGAACGGAATCTCTTCGACAGCCTCCGTTTCTTCGATCTCTACTGCCACCGCAGCCTCTGCAGTCTCTTCGGTTACTGCAGTCTCCGCCATTGTCTCCGGAACCGGAGCCTCTGTCACTTCCACCATATCCGAAGAAACATATGCAACACCGCCATCATATTCTACTTCACACCACTGCTCATTGTAAGCAGTTCGATGAAGGATCTCTCCTCGCGGAAGCTGGATATAGATGCGGGCATCTGTGCGATCTTCTGCTCTGACATTGAGCATATCTGCGGTCACGATGATATAGTCATCGGTTTCCTGATATACCGGGCTCATCTCCTCCGATTCAGAAGGAACTGCTTCTGTTTCCGTACCCACTGTCTCTTCAGATGCAGCAGATTCTCCCAGCCGGATCGTCGGTATTTCTTCGGCTGCAGATTCAACAGTTGGATTCTGCACATCAGAAACCGATTCTGCACTGCTTCCCGGCATTGAAAGATCGACTGCCTCATACTTTGACGCTCCGCAGCCGCTAAGCATCAGAATTGCTGCACCGGTTAAAATAAGAAGCCGGAGGGGCTTCCTATTCACCTGTTTTCTTAATGGAAATAAGCTCACAGGATCGTACCCCCTCCGAACACATAATCATTTTCATAAAATACAACTGCCTGACCCGGAGTGATCGCTCTCTGCGGTGTTTCAAACCGACATTCAACCGTTCCATCCGGAAGTTCTCGGATCACACAAGGCGCGCCCTTGTGGCTGTAACGGATCTTTGCCATCACAGTTTTTTCTTCTCCGTGAAGTCCATCCACTGCCATCCAGTTTACGTTTCCGCAAACCAGTCTGTCAGAAAATACGTCTTCATTATCTCCGATCACCACTTCTCCGGTCTCCGGACGGATCTCCGTCACAAACACCGGACGGCCCATGGCAAGATTCAGACCCTTTCTCTGTCCCACGGTATAATGGGTAATTCCTTTGTGGCGGCCAAGAATGTTTCCGTCCTTATCCACAAAATTTCCCGGTCCCGGAACATGGTCCACACTGCGCTCAATAAAGCCTGCGTAATCATTGTCCGGAATGAAACAGATCTCCATGCTGTCTTTTTTCTTTGCCACTTCAAGACCATGATCTTCTGCGATCTGACGGATCTCGTCTTTTGTATAAGCACCCACAGGCATTAAGGTACGGCTCAGCTGCTCCTGAGTCAGATTATACAATGCATACGTCTGATCCTTCGCTGCCGTCACGGAATTCTGGATCGTGTATCTTCCGTTCGGAAGCTGCATCACACGTGCATAGTGACCGGTTGCGATAAAGTCTGCGCCGATCTCCATACTGCGCTCCAGCAAAGCTTCCCATTTCACATAACGGTTGCATGCGATACACGGATTCGGTGTATGACCGTGAAGATATTCGTCCACGAAATAATCCATTACGGATTCTTTGAACTCTTTTCGGAAGTTCATCACATAGTAGGGAATCCCCAATGACCAGGCTACCCGTCTCGCATCGTCTACAGCACTAAGACCACAGCAACCGCCGTTTTCCTCGACCTGCTCCGGATCTTCTTCCTGCCAGATCTGCATGGTAACACCGATGACATCGTATCCCTGTTCCTTTAAAAGGCAGGCGGCGACCGAAGAATCGACGCCGCCGGACATGCCCACTACTACTTTTTTTGCCATAGAATTAATATTCCTCGTCCTCTTCGTGCTCACTGATATCTGTCTTCGGCTTCTCTAAACCTTCGATCTTGATACCCTTCTTCTCTGCGTAATCCCAGAGTGCGGAATGGATTGCCTCCTCCGCTAAAAGAGAGCAATGTACTTTTACCGGCGGAAGTCCGTCAAGCGCCTCCATAACAGCCTTGTTTGTAACTTTCATCGCCTCTTCGATCGTCTTTCCGATCACTAACTCTGTTGCCATGCTGCTTGTTGCAACTGCAGCGCCGCAGCCGAATGTTTTGAATTTACAATCTTTGATCACACGTGTCTCATCATCGATATCAAGATAAATCCTCATAATATCGCCGCACTTTGCGTTTCCTACTGTACCAACACCACTGGCACCTTCAATTTCACCAACGTTTCTCGGATTCTGGAAATGATCCATTACTTTCTCGGAATACATACTTTATTCTCCTTCTATCTTAAGCTTAAATGTCTTTTTTCGCTCTGCTCTTTACAAAGTCCTCGTAAAGCGGGGACATGGAGCGGAGTCTCTCTACGATACCCTTCAGGTTGTCGATCGTATAATCGATCTCCTCTTTTGTTGTCTCATCACTTAATGTGAGACGAAGGGAACCGTGTGCGATCTCGTGCGGGAGTCCGATCGCCAGTAATACGTGGGACGGATCCAGAGAACCGGAGGTACATGCAGAACCGGAGGATCCGCAGATTCCTGCCATATCTAACATGATCAGTAAGGATTCACCCTCAATGAACTGGAATGCAAAGTTCGCATTGTTGGACAGTCTCTGTGTACGGTGACCGTTGAGTCTTGTATACGGGATCTCACTCAGTACACGCTCGATCATGTAATCACGAAGTTCTGTCTCTTTTTTCTTTGTCTCGTCCATGGATGCCATTGCAAGTTCCACGCACTTTCCGAGACCAACGATACCCGGAACATTTTCTGTACCTGCACGGCGCTTTCTCTCCTGTGCACCGCCGTGGATAAAGGAGCGGAGTTTCAGTCCCTTTCTGATGTAAAGGAAACCGACACCCTTCGGACCATGGAGTTTGTGCGCGCTGGCGCTAAGCATGTCGATGTGATACTCGTCTACATTGATCGGCTCATGGCCAAATGCCTGAACCGCATCTGTGTGGAATAAGATTCCATGTTCTTTTGCGATCTCACCAATCTCCTTCACCGGCTGAATGGTACCGATCTCATTATTTGCAAACATCACAGAAATTAAAATTGTATCCGGACGGATTGCGTTCTTTAACGCCTCCAGATCCACTGCACCGTTCTCATCGACCGGAACATAAGTTACCTCATATCCGTTTTTCGCCAGATACTCTGCTGTATGAAGAATTGCGTGATGTTCAATTGTTGTTGTAATAATGTGTTTACCCTTGGAAGCATACGCCTCGGCAGCTGCTTTCAGCGCCCAGTTGTCAGACTCTGTTCCGCCGTTTGTAAAATAGATCTCTTCTGTCTTTGCACCAAGAGCATTTGCGATCACTTCTCTTGTATGGGCCATTGCCTTCTTGCACGGTGTAGAAAACTCGTACACAGAAGATGGATTTCCGTAATACTCCGTATAATATGGGAGCATCGCCTCCACAACTTCCGGACGCACCTTTGTTGTGGCCGCATTGTCAAGATAAATTACCTTTTTCATAAATCCGCCTTTCCGTAAATACAGGTTAAAAGCCTCATCTACTCTATACTATATATTCTATGTCCATAACCTCTTCGGACATTCTACATTATATATGATACAGCACTATTTTATCAACAAAAAATGGAATATTTAAGAAAAATATAATAATATTAGGAATTATTATCAAAAACATGCATATAGTTAACTGATACCGACTTCTCAAGGAATTTCATCCATGTCCATAAAACAGATCTTTCGCTCTCATACCCTGATCGCAGGTACTTTGTTTCTGACCGCAT
>JAFOCX010000042.1 GCA_017380975.1 Lachnospiraceae bacterium | reverse complement strand
AACAGATAATATGTCAGCAGAACCAGATATAATACCAACAAAACAAATGCATGTTTCCGGTGTCTGTTTTTTTTCATTTTCAATCTCCAAATCTATCTCAACATCAATCTCTTAATTTAAAATAAAATAATTCCACTCAATCCGGACACGAAACTGAGAAATACAACAAGATTCCAGGTCCGATCATAATCCTGTACGATGCCGCATCTTCGTGCGGCTAAACAAAAACACAGATAAGACACTGCACTGTGACAGCATCTTATCTGGTTTTCTCTGGAATCTATTTTCCGGACGAGCTTATAATCACTCCGTCAATCGATTAGAATGTAATTTCACTTTTTCTTTTCAGTAATAATGCGCCGCTGATGATCGCAATGATTCCTGTTGTTAATCCTACAGTTGCAACTACAATTCCAACAGCGATGCTGGCTGCGCCTGTATTGCGCATGGTCTTATAAACTCTTTCCATATAACGATCTCCTTATTTTACGCCGTACTGCTCGTAGTATGCGTCGATTGCTGCCTTTAATGTATCGTCGATAACAACCTGACCCTTTACTTCTTTGTTGTATAAGCACTCAACAACATCGTCCATAGAAACGATCGCTGCTGTATTGAAGCCGTATAACTCTTTTACTTCGTCAAGAGCTACTTTATCACCGCTCTTACCAACTTCCTGACGGTTGAGGGATACGATAAGACCAACGATCTCTACGTTTGCAGCGCCTCTTACCTTCGGAACTGTCTCTTCCATGGATTTACCGGAAGTTGTAACGTCCTCGATCATGATAACTCTGTCGCCGTCTTTTAAGGAGCTGCCAAGGAAGCTGCCCTTATCTGCGCCGTGGTCTTTCTCTTCCTTACGGTCGGAACAGTAACGAACCTCTTTGCCGTATAAATCGCTGTAAGCGATTGCTGTTACAACTGCGAGCGGGATACCCTTGTAAGCCGGTCCGAATAATACGTCGAAATCATCGCCATAGTTGTCATGGATCGCTTTTGCGTAATACTCACCGAGTTTACGAAGCTGGGAACCTGTTACGTATCCGCCAGCATTCATGAAGAACGGAGATTTTCTGCCGCTCTTTAATGTGAAATCACCGAATTTTAAAACTTTATTGTCTACCATGAACTCAATAAATTCCTGCTTGTAAGCTTCCATTATTGTATTCTCCTTTAACCTTAATATTGATTAATTATTTTACTGCGCCGATAAGCTCGTTGATATCCTGTACGTTGTAACGTCTCATGTAATCTTCGATGCCTTTGATAACGTTTACTGTTGTCTCCGGATTTACGAAGTTACCTGTACCGATCGCTACTGCTGTAGCACCTGCAAGGATGAACTCGATGGCATCGTCTGCATTCATGATACCGCCCATACCGATGATCGGGATCTTAACTGCGTTTGCTACCTGGTAAACCATACGAACCGCTACCGGTTTGATAGCCGGACCGGACATACCGCCTGTCTTGTTTGCGATCGCAAATGTACGTTTGTGGATGTCGATCTTCATAGCTGTCAGAGTGTTGATAAGGGATACAACGTCTGCACCGCCTGCCTCAACAGCTTTTGCCATCTCTGTGATATCTGTTACGTTCGGAGAAAGTTTCATGATGATCGGCTGCTTTGCAACTTTCTTAACTGCTGCTGTGATCTCCTCAGCTGCAGATGCTTTCTGGCCGAATGCGATACCGCCTTCTTTTACGTTCGGACAGGAGATGTTGATCTCAAGCATATCAACATCTGTGTCTGCAAGACGCTCAACTACATCGATGTAATCTTCTTTTGTCTTACCGCAAACGTTAGCGATGATCTTTGTATCATACTGTTTTAAGAACGGAATGTCTCTTTCCATGAAAACATCAACGCCCGGGCCCTGAAGACCGATCGCGTTTAACATACCGCCGTAAACTTCTGTTACACGTGGTGTCGGGTTGCCCGGCCACGGAACATTTGCAATACCTTTTGTTACAACTGCGCCAAGTTTATTTAAATCGATAGACTCGCCAAATTCCATACCGGAACCGAATGTACCGGAGCAAGTCATAACCGGATTCTTAAGCTCAATACCGGCTAAAGTTACTTTTGTATTCATGCTTAGTCCTCCTTATTCTTTGATCTTGATTGTGTGGCATTTGCAGCCTTCTGTCTGGTGACCGCTTGTGATACGCTCTCTCTGCTGATCTGTATTTAACAGTTCTACATCTTCTGCGTTGAATACCGGGCCATCCTTACAGATTCTTGTGTTTCTTACGTTTGCATGCTCATCGATCTCTTTTGTATGGCATACGCAGCCAAGACATGCGCCGATACCGCAAGCCATCTTCTCCTCAAGGGAAATGTAGCACTCGATACCGTTTTCAGCTGCATATTTCTTTAATCCCATTAACATCGGAGTCGGGCCGCAGGCATAGATAATGTCTGCTTTCAGGCCGTTTGCTTTGATCGCATCGATAACGTTGCCCTTTGTTCCAACACTTCCGTCGTCAGAAGCGATAACAACATCTGCAAATTTGCCGATCTCATCAGCAAGGAATGTCTCAGCATCACGGTAACCTAACACTGCAGTCTTCTCGCAGTCAAGGTGTTTTGCAAGCTCTAACATCGGCGGGATACCGATACCGCCACCGATCAGGAATGCTTTCTTGTTCTGTAATGTGAATCCGTTTCCGAGCGGTCCCATGATGTCAAGTTTGTCACCTGCATGATACTGGGAAAACTCAAGAGTACCTGCACCTGCAATTCTGTATACAATGCGCAGTCTGCCATTTTCCTTATCTGCCTCGCAAATACTGATCGGTCTCGGTAAAAGCTTGGACTGGTCGTTGGTATAGACAGCAATGAACTGGCCCGGTTTTGCCTCTGCAGCCACTTCCGGAGCGTCTAACCACATGCTGTAAATTCCCTCAGCAAGTTTTTCCTGGCTGTGGATTGTTACATTCACTCTTTTCTGTGCCATGGTTTCCTCCTGTGTTGTGTATTTTATTTGTAATTTAACATTTGGAACAAAATGCCCCTATTTCACAATCTGCTGCCTAAAATCAGATTCCAGGCAGCAGATTAATTACGTCATGTATTCGATTATTACAGAACGCTGTTGATATCAGCGATCATATCGATAACAGCCTGTCTGGATGCCTCTGCGAAATGCTCCGGTCCGAACTTGGAGTATTTCTCCTGCTTGTAAGCAGCGATAATTCCACGGGAGGAGTTAACGATCGCGCCAAGTCCGTCCTCGTTGAAGCAGTGCTTCAGATCCTGTGCTGTACCACCCTGTGCACCGTAACCCGGTACAAGGAAGTATGTTCTCGGCATGAGCTTTCTTAAGATCTTGCTCATCTCCGGATATGTTGCACCAACTACAGCACCAACGTTGCTGTATGCGCCGTCCATGGAAGCATCGCCCCACTCAACAACCTTCTCAGCAACCAGCTCATAAAGCGGTCTGCCATCGATCAGTTTGTCCTGGAACTCGCCGGAAGACGGGTTGGAAGTTTTTACAAGTACAAAGATACCCTTATCCTGCTCATTACATACATCAACGAACGGTTTCACGCCGTCTGTACCAAGATACGGGTTAACTGTGATAAATTCTGTATTGAAACCTGTGCAGATATTGCTGCCAACTTTCACATTGCCAAGATGTCCAACTGCATATGCGGAAGATGTGGAGCCGATATCGCCTCTCTTAACGTCGCCGATAACGATGAGTCCCTTCTGCTGACAGTACTCAACTGTCTTTGCGTATGCTTTTAAGCCTTCGATACCGAACTGCTCATACATAGCGATCTGCGGTTTTACGGACGGGATTAAGTCATATGTGTGATCTACGATTTCTTTGTTATACTGCCATACTGCTTCTGCAGCGCCTTCTAAAGTCTCACCATACTCAGCAAATGCTTTCTGAATGATATGGGACGGGATATAGTTTAACATCGGGTCAAGACCAACACAGATCGGCGCTTTTGTTTTCTGAATCTTCTGGACAAGCTGATTAATCATAGTTTCCTCCTTAAACGTAGTTTACAATCCTACAACACCTTATTCTTATAGATTCTATCATATTCTGGAAGCGGTTTCAAGAACAAAAACAACTCAGATGAAAAATTGCTCTTTTTTCTTACAGTCAAAAAATAATTCGACAATTCAGATCAGCTGTTAAATACTAATGTACAAATATATTCACCATTTTTATAGTTTTTCTTTGCATACTGCTCTTCTGTCATCGTTTCCACATTCATCCAGAACTCCTCTGCCGCCAGCATGATATGACAGAGCATGATCCCCATGTCAAACTGACGCATGGACGTGAATAATTTAGGATGCGGAAACGCCTCTTTTCTCATAAATACATACACACGGTCTGCATAAACGATAAAACGCCATGGCTGACCGTTCAGAGAGGACGGTGCCATTCTGGCAGCTTTCAGGATTTTTTTCAGGTATTCGCCCGGTTCATCCTTATAAGTGCACAGGCTTGCCAGCGGCATACGATGTGCTTCCTCCATATCACGGTAAAGAGTTCCCTCAGCGCGGCCGAAGGAAATCACAAGAAACTGTTTTAATCCATTTTTCTCTCTCGGACCGATCTTTGCACTGCCCAGATAACAGGTTCCGATCTCTTTTGTGGTCAGATAAAGGACCAGCTGCTCTGCTGCATAGCCGGCGCTGCGGTATGCGATCGGTGTATCTTCACAGTACACGGCAAGATAGTACGGTGCATCTGCCTTCAAAAGTCCTTTTGCCTGACTTTTCTTTCCAAGATTATCAATGATCGCAAACTCCACTTTGCAGGAGCTGTCCAGAACAGACAAATTATCGATCATCTTACGGAGCTGTTCTAAAAGTTCTGTCTCCAGTGGCTCCATTACATATTTGCGGACAGAACGGCGGCTAAAGATCGCCTCAAAAATATTCATCAACAACTCCCCCTATTT
>JAFOCX010000041.1 GCA_017380975.1 Lachnospiraceae bacterium | reverse complement strand
TCATCAGCGAGTTTGTGATAGACCTTTGAAGTAGTTAGGATCAGCGTCTCTAAGCATGTCGCACCGCCTTAATGAGAAGAAGAAGTTTTTCTTCCGAAACAGTAGGACCGACAGATATGTTGATATCGCCACAGGAAATGCCCAAAGTATTGTGTTTGTGTAAATCGTGCGAATCGCGCGAATCGTGCAACTGGCAAAACACAGAGGTGTTGTCAGGACGTGTTTGCGAAAGGGAAGATGTTTGAAAAAGTTCCGGTGTGAGTGCTACGATGTCATGCTCAGCTGGAAGCATGGAATCAACGTATTCCAGTTTCAATTTGTGCTTCCAATAATTGTAGGTGTGAATGGTGACATTGTTTTCAGCACACCAGGCTTTTACGGTAAGTCCGCTGGCAGCCTGTTCCTGAAAGCGTGCAGCCCATTGTGTAAGCTTAATCTGATGAAGTTTTTGTTTGTTGTTCATGAGGAGCCTCCTTTGTGTAATCGCTCGAATTGCGCAAATCGCGCAATCGACACGAAAAAATTTGGAGCAATTATCTCATGAATGTGGTAGTGTTATAAGGTACGAGTGGTTGAGGATTTACGGAGATCGGTGCGAAGATGCCGAAAGGTGCTTTGCTGGTAGTGTGAAACGGCGAATTGTCAGCGGAGCTAACGGCACATTATAATAGGTACTTTTATCTCCCTGACTGCGCCGTCAGTCTGCATAAATCACTCTGTCGGAGGAGAAACGGCACGATCTCGTAGCTTTATCTTAAAAGAGCAGGCAGCTCTATTAAGATAAGGCCATGAGCACAAACGTGGTCACAGCCTTAAAAATAGAATAATTATGGTTCAAAAGTTTTGATTATTGACTGCAGCGAGGATGATCTCGTCATCAATGACCTGGCGTTCCTGCTGGGCACCGATCGTCAGGGCGTCCGTCATGAGGTTATCGATGAGACGTGGATTGCCGCGGGAATACCCGTGGATAGCGCCAAGAGCAGCTTCGCTGATGATGCTGCGTGAAGCACCGGCACAGTTCAGTTTGTGAAGGATATATTCTGATACTTCATGGTCATCGAGCCCTTCATAATTATAATGGATGGTGATGCGCTGACGGAGTGCTTCATGGATCGGCTTGCGGAGGATGTCATTGAGGTGTGACTCACCGCAGAGGATCAGGGTAAAGCAGTTCAGGGAATCATAGCCGTAATTCATGAGCATCTTGATGTCATTAAGGATGCCATTGCTGAGGTACTGGGCTTCATCGATGGCAAGGAGCAGAGGCTGGTGCTTGTCGCGGTACAGGTAGGTGATCTGTTCCTGGATGGCCTTGAACATGGCCGGTTTACCGCCTTTATCAGAGACCCCCAGAATGGAACAGAACTGCTTGTAGAAGTCAGCGACACTGATGGTGGACAGGCACATATATTCCATATGGTACTGGTTGGGGTTCAGGCTTTTGGCAAAACAGCGCAGGGCATAGGATTTCCCCATGCCGGGAAGTGCTGTAAAAACCCCGATCCCCCTGATGTTTTTCAGGTGGTTGAGACGGACATTCATTTCCATAAAGTCTTTGGACCGGAAGCAGTCCTTTTCCTTGAGCTGCTGTTTGTCAAAAGGGTTGAAAGAAAGTCCATAAAAAGAGTTATAAACCATGGTCATCCTCCGATCTTTGAATAGTCAAGTGCAGGCCCATTGTTACGCCTGGTGTGGCAGTTTTGATATTTATTGGTCTTACGGATCGGGAAACGGTTCCCTTCATATAAGATGAAAGCAGAATCCATGTCGTCGGGAAGGAAGCGGATCTCTACTGTGGATGAGATAAACTGCATGGGACAGTCATAGCTGACTTTGTCAATGGAGACTGTGGAATCTTTGCGTACTTTGCGGGTAATGCGGTTGAAGAAGCAATTATCCAGCCATTCCCGGGATTCAGGGATGCGGGGATGATCTTTTGTGTTCTGGTAACGTTCCATAGGAGTACAGCTGATGCCGGAATGGACGGTGGTGTTGTAGGAGCGCATGTAATCCCTGAGCATGGAGTTGAACTGTGCCAGGGAAGTGATACGTGAAGGATCAAGGGAGTATAACCAGCGTTCCTTCAGGGTGCGCCACTGTCTCTCCGATTTCCCTTTGGAGGCGCCGTCCCTTGGACGTGTATGAATCAGGACAATGCCGAGGGCGACACAGATCATGGAAAGCTGCTCATTGGAATAAGGCGAACCATTATCGACCAGCAGCTTGTCGGGCAGACCATAAGTGGCAATGGCATCCTTGAGGACTTTCTGGAAGTTGTAGGCATTGTCGTTATAAAAGAGGCTGCCGCCGACCAGGAGACGGGAATGGTCATCGATGATCATGACGCAGTAAACGCGCCTGGACTTTCCATCTTCCGTAATGTGTGGGAAGTAGCACGTATCAGCCTGCCAGATCTTGCCGAATTCATCTTCTTCGAAGGCTTTGCGGTCACGCATGTTCGGGTTACGTGCAGATTTCAGGTCGTTCTTTTTGATAAAGCGCTGGACAGCACAGACACTGACGGTGGCCGGGATAAAGGAATCGGCGACCAGGTGCTGGTGGATCTGGGTGGCATTGAGCCTGGGAAACTCCTTTTTGAGGCGGTAGATCTCTTCGATGGCAGTATCCGGGAGTACCCTGGTAAGACCTTTATCAGAGCGTGTATGGGGCATCAGTGCCTCCAGCCCGCCGCGCTGGTACATGGAGACCCATTTTTCGATAGTCTTATAGTTATACTCCACAACGGAACCATCCGGAAGCGTGAATGGGGAAGCAGCCACGCGTTTGTAGAAAGCAGTCCTGGAAGCATCCGGATATAGATTCTGGATGACCGGTGCGATGATGCCGAAGCGGAACTGGGCGACTTCGGCAGCTTTACGGATTTCTTCTTTGTGTTCATTCATAGTGTAATCCCTCCTTGAGACCATGGTAAAACAAAGGAATGCAGGAAGGAATGCCCGTGTCGTGTGGAGGGTGGAAAACCCGGATATGTCAGAATACGGTCTGGCGGTATGGCGCCGGATTCCTATGGGACTGGAGAAAAGAAACCGAAGTAAGGAGCACGAAAGCAGAAGAAAAAGCAGAGAATGCAGGGATCCTGCAGAGCGCTTTCAGGAAAGCAAAAGAGGAAGTTTCGGTGGAAGTGATCACACCGAGCCATTCCTGCTTGTGGGAGAGGAACAGTGAAAACCAGCGGTATAGCATGGAGTGGGAGATATCAAACCTGGAACAAAGCTGCTCAACCGTATTTCTTCCGGTAAGATGCTCGGCAATGACACGGAGGATAAAAAACAGGCCATAAGTACTGTAGGGGATGATCAGATCCGGAAGAATGGCATGGGTATGCCCGCAGCTTTTGCAGATAACCCGGCAGATACAGACAGTGTGGTAAACTGGTCTTCCGGAGATAAAGTCAATGAGATTCCGGTCATAGGAGGCATGGGAGTGGCAGGTGTGGGAGGCACCACAACAAGGGCAGGTTTCCATTTCCGGGAGAAAACCAGCCATAAATGAATCAAAAAGCAATTTAGAAGAAGATTTAATACGAATTAACTTGCAAAACAGGGAGTTTTTTCTTATCATAGTAGTGTTGATGTGACTGCTATCAGCAGAGGCCAACTATCATTAGGACACAGATCCTGTTTAAGGCACTGCTTGCGGCACACACATGAGATGAGAGAAAGAACGAACTGTAGGAGGGGCTGTTCTTTCTCTTTTTTTAGTTTCATGGAATACTATACGGGTAAGGGAAGAAATGGTCAAGATAAAAAGAAAAAAACGTGCCGTGAAACACAGCACGTTAAGATAGACATGGAAAGGGATGCGTCGATAATAATCTGCCGTATGGTTGCGGTAGGTGAGAACTATAATTCGACGCGGGACATCTGGGATTAGCAGGAACGCTGTCGATCATTTTACTGGCATCCGAGTTTTTCATTCCGCTGCGGCTGCTCGGTTCTTTTTTCCATATCGCCATGAACGGT
>JAFOCX010000040.1 GCA_017380975.1 Lachnospiraceae bacterium | reverse complement strand
GTTGTCTCCTGTAATTCATCCGCCCATTTGAATGCGATCGAATCACGCGGGAACTTTGCAGTTCTTCCGAGGGATGCTCCGTATTCAATATCATCGTACAACAGTACCAGACCGTCGGACGGAATGTTGTAATCTTCTACTTTTTTCGCAAATTCTGCGATCGCATCTGCGATCGTTTCTGCAGTAACTTCCACTGACTCGACCATCTCAAAACCAAGTCCGGATAACCAGTTTGCCTGCTCTTTTTTCGAGTTTTGGAACTCGACACCGTCTGCCTGCACCAGGGCAAATCCCATAAAACGGACATTTCTGCCGGCAGTGATCTCACTGTTTAACTGTCTTACGGAACCGCTGCACAGATTTCGCGGATTTTTGTATTTTGCATTCTCATCTGCGATGGTCGCATTGAGCTTTTCAAAATCTTCGTATGTGATGATCGCCTCTCCGCGAAGGATCAGTCTTCCTTTATAAGGGATGGACATCGGAAGATTGACAAAGGTTCTTGCGTTTCCGGTAATCACCTCTCCGATCTCTCCGTTTCCGCGGGTAACTGCTTTCGCCAGTTTTCCGTCCTCATAGGTAAGAACGACAGTCAGACCGTCCATCTTCCAGGACAGAAGTCCTTTCTGGGAACCGAGCCATTCTCTCAGATCATCTACACTTTTTGTTTTATTTAAGGAAAGCATCGGACGCTCATGGCGCTCCTTCGGAAGCTCACTGAGCACTTCATAACCAACCTTCTGGGTCGGACTTCCGGCAAAGATCGTCCCGGTCTCCTCCTCCAGCGCGATCAGTTCATCATACAACTTATCATATTCAAAGTTGCTCATGATCTCGCGGCTTTCCTGATAATATGCTTTCGCTGCCTCAGAAAGAATTGCGGAAAGCTCTTTCATTCTCTCTAATTTCTGCATTTATTTTTCCTCCGGCTTCGGATAGAATTTCGGAACCGTGCGGTACACTTTGTTTCCGGCTTTAAATGCCTCCGGCTTTTTCTGAACCGGTTTTTCTGCCGGTTTCTTCACAGTCTTTTTCTCAGTCTCCACGCGTTTTGCCTTTTCAGCAGCCTTCTTCTCTGCGTCCAGTTTCATCTGTTCGCTCTTTGGAAGATTTGTGGAGCCAGCCAGCATCTTTCTCAGGCTCTCCACCTCATCCAGGAACAGTTCACGATACTGTCCTCTCTCCAGATGGCCCAGCTTGATGTTCATGATACGAAGACGTTTTAAGTTCATAACATGATAATCGAGCGCACGGCACATACGGCGGATCTGACGGTTCAGACCCTGGGTCAGCACGATATGGAATGTATGAGAACCGGTCTGCCATGCGCGACACGGCTTTGTGGTCACATCCAGATCCTCGATGTACACACCTGCGCGCATCTGCTTTAAGAATTCTTCTGTAACCGGCTTGTTGACTGCGACCGAATACTCCTTCTCATGATCATTTCCACCGCGGAGGATCTTATTCACGATATCTCCTTCATTGGTCATAAGAAGCAGACCTTCGGAATCCTTGTCCAGGCGGCCGACCGGATATACTCGCTTCGGATAATTGATAAAATCTACGATATTCGGCGCATGATCCTTGTCGGATGTGGTACAGACAATTCCCTTCGGTTTGTTCACGATGAGGAATACAGACTCCTCTTTCTCGCCCACTTTCTTTCCGTCACAGATCACTTCCTGGCCCGGCTCCACTTTGGTACCCATCGCAGCCACCACTCCGTCTACCAGAACTTTTCCCTCTTCGATCAGGCGGTCTGCTTCACGTCTGGAGCAGACACCTGCATCTGCCAGATATTTATTTAAACGAATCGCTTCTGCCATATTACGCCTCCGTTGTATCGTTTGTCACGAACATTGCATCGCCAAAGGAGAAGAATCTGTATCTCTCCTTCACCGCCTCTTCGTAAGCTGCCATCACGCGCTCCTTGCCTGCCAGTGCGGACACCAGCATTACCAGTGTGGACTCCGGAAGGTGGAAGTTTGTGATCAGGCAGTCCAGGATCTTAAACTTATATCCCGGGTAAATGAAGATCTGAGTCCAGCCGCTACCGGCTTTCAGGATTCCGTCTTCGCCTGTTGCGGACTCTAATGTACGACAACTGGTCGTACCAACACAGATCACGCGTCCGCCCTCTTTCTTTGTATCATTGATCTTCTTGGCCTCTTCCTCTTCCACAATGTAGAACTCCGAGTGCATATGATGCTCCTCGATTGTCTCTACTTTTACCGGACGGAAAGTGCCAAGACCGACATGCAGAGTCACATGGGCGATCTTTACACCCATGGCCTCGATCTCTTCTAATAATTCCTTTGTAAAATGAAGACCTGCTGTCGGTGCCGCTGCAGAACCATCGTGTTTTGCATAGACAGTCTGGTAGCGGTTCTTGTCCTGGAGCTGGTGAGTGATGTACGGCGGAAGCGGCATCTGGCCAAGCTGATCCAGAATCTCCTCGAAAATACCATCATACTCGAACTGGATCAGACGATTGCCTTCGTCCACTACGCCAACAACCTTGCCCTTTAATAATCCGTCACCAAAGGAAACTTCCGCACCTTCACGCATCTTTTTGCCCGGTTTCACGAGAGTCTCCCACACATTGTCGGACTTTCTCTTTAAAAGAAGGACTTCGATCTTCGCATCGGTTCCCACTTTTGTACCGAACAAACGCGCCGGGATTACCTTCGTGTCGTTCAGAACCAGACAGTCACCTTTCTTTAAATACTTCAACACATCACGGAAATGTCTGTGTTTCACATTTCCGGACTCCTTATCTAATACTAATAATCTGGAGGAAGCTCTGTCTTCAAGCGGATCCTGCGCGATCAGCTCCTCCGGTAAATCAAAATAAAAATCAGATACGTTCATGATTTTCTCCTATAATCTCAAACACTGTCGGAAGCTTTTCCCTAAAAAATCCAAAAACTTCCCCTATTTTAAAGTCTTGTTTATTTTATCAAAATGACATCCAAAAAGCAATGCCCCTCGTCGAATTCTGCGAAATAAAAACCTTGCAACTTCCAATAAAATGGTGTATCATGACAGAGATGCGTCTGTAGCTCAGTGGATAGAGCAGTGGCCTCCGGAGCCGCGTGCGGAGGTTCGATTCCTCTCAGACGCATTTTTTTGTTGCAATTTTTCCTTGCATCCCTTACAATAGCACTACCATTTCTTTTTACTAACATTTCTAAAAATCTTATAACACATCTAGGAGGTATTTTATGAATTACTCTTCTTTCTGCGAATATTTACTCGCAGCCTTAACAAATCAGATGGAACACGGAGTTACAATCTCAAAAGAATCGATCCGCAAGAACAATAACGTTTCGCTGGATGCATTTATCATCCATATGCCGAATGTCTCGAGCGCTCCGGTTGTCTATCTTCAGCCCCTCTATCAAACCTATTGCAGCGGCAGCTCCATTGACAAGATCGCCCAGACGGTTCTTGCTAAACTAAAAAGGGAACTTCCGTTATCTCTGGAACTGGCAGAACAGGCCCGCACGCTGGAATCTGCCCGTGACCGTATCGCATATCGCCTGATCTCCAAAAAAGAAAATGAAGAATTGTTAAAAGAAATCCCTTGGACATCCTGGTGTGATCTTGCGATCATTTATTATCTGCACCTTGGTGTCAAAGATGACCGACAGATCACAACGATCATCCACAACAATCAGGCGGAGAAGTGGAATTTATCCCCGAGTGAACTGTACGAACTGGCAAAAGAAAACACGCCCAAACTCTGCCCGAGCACGATCGGACGTCTGGACCACCTGATCTTTGGCTGGGATGAAGACGAAGACCGAATGATCCCATGCGATACCGGACTTCCGACTCTTTATGTCCTTTCCAATCAGACCGGCATCAACGGAGCGGTCTGCATGCTCTATGAAAACGTAATAAAGGACTTCGCAGATACTCTCGATGCAGATCTGATCATCTTACCGTCGAGTATTCACGAAGTCCTTATCGTACCGGATTCTCATGACAAAGAGTATGAAATGTTCCGAAATATGGTTCGAAGTGTTAATGCAGAGGACGTTCCAAAAGAGGAAGTTCTCTCTGATGAATTGTATCTGTACCGCCGCGGAAGCTCCGGGATCATCCGATGGAAGCCTTGCGATTCTGATAATACTGAACGACGCGGAACAGAGAATCTGTAATAAAGATCGCCATGGCAATGGCGCCTGCAGTCTTTAATGTCTGCAGAAGGTAATAACTGCTCTGGTTCGGATTGTTGCGGATGAAATAATAAACGCAACGATAAATTCCGCCGCCCGGAACAGTCGGCAGAATACCTGCCACTAAAAATACATTAACCGGTGTCTTCTGTGTGCGTGCAAAGATCTGACTTAGGATCGCTACTGCCAGAGAGGCAAAAAACGCTGCCGCCATGGAAGACGCCGAATTTTCTATCGCAAGCAAATATACCCACCAGTTAACACCGCCTACGATACTGCAATATAATGCATATCGTTTCGGAATTTCAAGCAGCATGGTAAAGAAATATACGGATAAAACCGCACTTACAACCTGAAACATCATGTGAGCCACCTCCAAAATACGCCCCAGGATACCAGACCTAAACCGACACCGGCCGCGATCGCAAGTGCTACAACGATAGCTTCCAGCATACGAGCAGAACCGGATGCGTAGTCTCCGTTTAAAATATCACGGATCGAAGTTGTAAAAGCAACTCCCGGTACCAAGGACATAATACTGCTGATGATCATAACATCGGCGCTGGCTGCCGGAAGCAAAAACTTCCGCACTATTGTTGCACTGATGGCGATCACAAAAGAACAAAAGGCATTCACAAAGAAGTCATTCAGTTTAACCTTATTGATCAGCAGATCTGCAAGAGCCAATGTCAAACCAACGATGCAGGCTCCAAACATATCCAGCGGACCGCCCCCGAAAATCGGTGCAAAAAACACCGAAACACCGATCAGGCCGAGAAACTTCCATCGTTTGGTATACAGTTTATCTGCTTCTATATCTTTCAGTTCCTGGTATGCATCCTCTACGGTCAGCTGATTGCTGCAAAACTTTCTTGATACTTCGTTTACCGCACAGATCCGGTTCAGATTATTGCTTCTGGCCGGAACACGTCTGGCGATCGTCAAAGTATCACGCTCCGGATCATCCAGCGTCACAAACAGACCGGTTCCGAGGGCCACGGCTTCCGCAACCGGATAACTGGATTTCTGGAGCATATATCTCATCGTCTCTTCCACTCGATAAACTTCAGCACCACTGGCCAGCATGATCTTTCCTGCCAATGCTACTGTTTCCATTAAGAGTTTCTCATTCATTGGAAATCCCCACGTTTCACAATTTTTTAGTAAAACTTACCTCTAAGTAAAAATCACACATTTTTACCCATTATTAACATTCTATCTGGGTTGGGAAGTCTTGTCAATCGAGTTTTATGCGTTTTCAAGCTCCAGAAGCATTACCTTCACTTCCTTCATGCGGTCACGCAGCTTTGCAGCTTCCTCGAAATTCAGTTCCGCTGCCGCCTGGCGCATCTTCTTTTCCAATTCCTTCGCCAGTTTTCCAAGCTCCTTCGCATCCATGGATTCCGGATCCTTGCGGAAGTCTTCATCTCTCGCCTCTGCAGCCTTGGAAATGGAGATCAGATCACGAACGGCTTTCTTGATCGTCTGCGGAGTGATTCCATGCTCTTCATTATATTTCTGCTGGATCTCACGACGACGGTTTGTTTCATCGATAGCGCGCTTCATGGAGTCTGTCATGGAGTCTGCATACATGATCACATGACCGTCAGCATTTCGCGCCGCACGTCCAATGGTCTGGATCAATGAAGTTTCCGAACGCAGGAACCCTTCCTTATCCGCATCCAGGATTGCCACTAATGTGATCTCCGGAATGTCCAGACCCTCTCGCAGCAAGTTGATTCCCACCAGAACATCAAATACATCCAGACGCATATCGCGGATGATCTGCGCACGCTCCAGTGTATCAATGTCAGAATGTAAATATTTCACACGGATACCCGCATCACGGATATATCCTGTAAGATCTTCTGCCATTCGTTTCGTCAGAGTCGTGATCAGTACTTTATTGTGATTTGCTACTTCTTTATTGATCTCTCCGATCAGGTCATCGATCTGGCCTGCAACCGGACGGACACTGATCTCCGGATCCAGAAGTCCGGTCGGACGAATGATCTGCTCCGTGCGCATCATCTCATGATCTGCCTCATATACGGAAGGCGTCGCTGACACAAACATCATCTGGTTGATGTGACTCTCAAATTCATCAAAACTGAGCGGACGGTTGTCCAACGCAGACGGAAGTCGGAAACCGTACTCCACCAGCGTTTTCTTTCTGGAACGGTCACCAAAATACATACCGCGCACCTGCGGAAGTGTGATGTGAGACTCATCGATGATGATCAGAAAATCATCCGGGAAATAATCCAGCAGCGTACATGGCGGTTCCCCCGGTTTTCCAAAAGTCAGGTGTCTCGAATAGTTCTCGATACCGGAACAAAAACCGGTCTCCCTCATCATCTCCACATCAAAATTCGTACGTTCAGAAATTCTCTGTGCCTCCAGAAGCTTGTCGTTGGTCTTAAAATAAGTCACCTGCTCCTTCAGTTCTTCCAGAATATTCTCCGTCGCAGCCATCATCTTCTCTTTTGGCACTACATAATGGGACGCCGGGAAGATTGCCACGTGGCCAAGCTGTGCCTTTACCTCTCCCGTCAGCGCGTCGATCTCCGTAATTCGATCCACCTCATCGCCAAAGAATTCAATGCGATACGCCTCGCTTCCGGAATACGCCGGAAAGATCTCCAGCACATCTCCGCGCACACGGAAGGTTCCTCGTTTGAAATCCATCTCATTTCTCGAATACTGAATATCGATCAGCT
>JAFOCX010000039.1 GCA_017380975.1 Lachnospiraceae bacterium | reverse complement strand
AAGCTAACATTGCCCTGAGTTGTACCGGACGGACTCACAAACTGAACACCGCTCGGCTGTGTTCCTGTAGACGGTGCTGTTGTCTCCGCCGGTGCAGTCTGCTGTACACTGCCCGGACCACCGGAATTCGCATTCTGGTTAGAGGAGTTTGCTCCCGGCCCGCCGGTTGCACCAGGTCCACTATTTGCATTCTTATTGGATGCATCCGGCGCGTTCGGACTTCCCGGACCATAGTGATTATCACTGCCGGAAGAAAATGCGCCCGGTCCGGCAGACTGGTCAATCGCACTCTCAGTCACTCCGCCTGAAACCACGGATTTTTCCAAGAATGTTCCTGTTACCATGCTCTGAAGACCTTCTTTTGTCTGGTGAGCACTGTCATAATTGTGATTCAGGAACTGGAAAATGTAAGTATCATTTAAAAAGTTTCTCGGGTCCATATAGTAGCAGACAATCTCTTCCGAAGCTGCCACCCAGGATGCACCATCAAAACCGGTCCATACACCGGTGTTCCAATCATATGCACCATATTCCGTTGATTTCCATGAAGAAATGCTGGAGTTTCCGACAAGGTTTGCACCAACTGCCGCTTCGTTCGCGATCACATCATTCCAATCCAGACCGGTATTCTGGGCCTGGAAGGTCCATGTCGGATGATCCGCATGGAGTGTTCTCAGGGAATCTTTATAGCTTTCCGGAAATCCCTGCTGTTTCAGATACTGTTCAAAATCAGTATCTTTCGAAACACTGGTCGGAAACTTAATGTATTCGGAAGATGCATAACCTTCTTTTGTCTCAGTTCCGGAAGTAAAACGAATCTTATACCAGAGTGTTCCCGCACTGTCTCGAGACTCCCCGATCACAGTGACAGCTGCTCCATGGCTCAATTTTTTAACGATCGAACTTCCGGTTCCCGGACCACTTCTGACATTCAGTGTAGTGGCCTCAACCGTCGCCTGACGATATGTATCTGCGTATGCAATTCCGGGATTATCATTCAAAAAACCTGACATGCCCGGTAACTGCACTACCATCAGTGCACTCATCAGAGCTGCCAGAATCTGTTTTCCACGTTTTTTCATCTGTTTTCTCCTCTGTCATTTTTCTCTATTCCAAAAAATGACACCATACGATATTATACTGACAAATCACCTTTTCTGTCAACCACACATGAAAAAGTTCACAGAATTGCCTCGTTTTACCACATTTTCGTAAGATTTTCTTAACAAAAAAGCGTGCCTCAAGATCATCTTGAGACACACTTTGAAGTAGTCCTATGCTTCAATTGCAAGCGTTCCAAGCTCATACAGAACCTGCGCTGTCGCATGAATTCCGCTGAAATAACAGGAAAGCTTGAAGTTTTCATTCGGTGCATGATTGTTCTCATCCGGATTTCCGTACGGAACACTGATAGTCGGCATCTGTAAGATATCCGTAAATACATAATTCGGAAGGCTTCCGCCGGCCAGCGGCATGTTTACCGGCTCCACATCATACGCTTTCTTAACCGCTTCTCTTACTTTCATAATAATAGGAAGAGAAGGTTCTGTCACAGACGCCTCCATAACAGAATACTCACTGAGAACGGCTGTCGGCTCTGCTTTTTCCACATGACGTTTTACTTTTTCGTAAATATCCAGTCCCTTCTGACCCTGAACCAGACGAATGTCAATCTTTGCTTTCGCATGACAAGGAATGATCGTCTTGGATCCATCTCCGCCATAACCGCTTGTGATTCCATTGATTGTCAATGTCGGAAGGAACATCAGATGACGGTAGAACTCGAACTTGTCATTATGCTTCAACTGTTTTACACCATACAGTTTACAAAGTGTTTCCGGGTCAAACTCCAGTTCCTCGATCATCTTCTGCTGAGCCGGAGAAATCGGTGTAATCGTGTCATAAAATCCTTCAATTGTAGAATGTCCGTCTTCATCCACCATAGTAGAAAGAAGTTTTACCATCTTCCATGCTGCATTCTCAATCACACCACCCTTATTACCGGAATGATTATCTGTTTCCGCAGTTGTAATATCAATATCAAAAGAAAGGATGCCGCGGTTGCCATATGTAATCTGCGGGATCGTATCACTGTACATACTGCCGTCAGAAACGTACATAATATCTGCTTGTAACAGTTCACGGTTGTGCTCTGCAATCCACGGAAGACTCGGGCTTCCGCTCTCCTCTTCGCCATCAAGAATAAATTTTACATTAACCGGAACGTCACCAAATACTTCCATATAAGACTGAACTGCCATCACATGAGCCATGAACTGTCCCTTATTGTCAGCTACACCGCGACCGTATAATTTGTCTCCGATCACGGTTGGTCTGAATGGCGGTGTATTCCAAAGCTCTAACGGCTCTGCCGGCTGTACATCGTAGTGACCGTAGAATAACACAGTCGGAACATTTTCCTGCTTGGATTTTAACTCTGCAAATACTGCCGGTTTTGTCGGAGATTCCAGAATCTGTGCTTTCATGCCAATCTTTGTAAACATCTCCATCAGCATCGCGCAACACTCTTCCACTCCCACGTTCTGTGCACTCACACTCGGCTGGGATGCAATCTTGATCAGTTCCTCTAAATGAACATCGGTAATCGCTTCAAGATAACCGTGAATCATCTCTACATTGTCTTTTGTCATAGCCATCGCATTTTCCTCCAATAACACTTCACTTTGGCAAATTGCCACTGTTGTTATTATATATGTTTTTTGTCAGCGTTGCAAGAGGGAGGCGGGGGCTGTATCAAATAGATATTTAATTGAGTCAACTTGGTAATAAAGAGTCCCGGGTTGGCAGGAATTTTCAAGCGGACACGCTTTCGCTCAGAGAATTGCGTAACGGTACTAAGGCGCTGAAGCGCCAAGTACCGACGGAATTCTATGGTCCTTCTTGAAAACACCTGTCAGCCCGGGACTTTTTAAATAGCCAAGTT
>JAFOCX010000038.1 GCA_017380975.1 Lachnospiraceae bacterium | reverse complement strand
AGAGATATCGAATAAATAATCATCTAATTCGAGATAATCTCTCATTTCCATACCAAGCGGAGCATCCTCATCCAAGATCATGATTCCGTTTACATCAGCACCCGGATACCAGTCTTTATTCAGGTTCATTTCTGCACCGGAGCAAAGCATACCGTAGGACATCATATCAACCATCTTTCTCGGCTGGATCTCAAGACCTACCGGAAGTTTCGCGCCAACTAATGCAGCCGGAACCTTTGCACCAACAAATACATTGTCTGCACCTGTTAAGATGAGATGATCCTCACCCATCGGACCGCAGTTTACGTGACAGATCTGTAAATGAGTACCCTCATAGTGCTCCATGGATGTGATCTGGCCAACTACAACTTTTTCTAAATTTTCACCTAAGTATTCGATACCCTCAACCTCGAAACCTGCGGAGAATAATTTCTCTTCCAGTTCCTTATGGGAGATATCGATATCCACATATTCTTTTAACCAGCTATATAAAACTTTCATTTGTCACCCTCCGATTACGCCTTGAACTGTTTTAAGAATTCCACATCGTTTTCGAACAGTTTGCCCATGTGGTTGATTCCGTATTTTAACATTGCGATACGCTCCATACCGATACCGAAAGCAAGACCGGAGTAGTTGTTGGAGTCGATGTTACAGTTTTCAAGAACTTTGTTGTTTACGATACCGCCGCCGAGAACCTCGATCCAGCCTGTACCTTTACATAAGGAGCAGCCTGCACCGCCGCACTTGAAGCAGCTTACGTCTACCTCTACGGACGGCTCTGTGAACGGGAAGTAAGACGGACGAAGTCTTGTCTTTACATTTTCGGAAAACAGTGCCTTAACGAACTGGTCTAACATACCCTGAAGATCGCAGAGAGTGATCTTCTTATCTACTACAAGACCTTCCATCTGGGAGAACATCGGGGAATGTGTTGCGTCACTGTCGGAACGGAATACTTTACCCGGTACAAGAACTTTGATCGGCGGGTTCTTGGAATCCATTACACGAATCTGTCCCGGAGATGTATGAGTACGGAGAAGAAGATCTTCTGTTAACCAGAATGTATCCTGCATATCTCTGGACGGATGATCTTTTAATACGTTTAATCTTGTGAAGTTATGGTCATCATCCTCGATTTCCGGACCTTCGAAAATTTCGAATCCCATACCTGCAAATACGTCGATGATCTCGTTTCTGATGGATGTTAACGGATGAAGGTTTCCAGCCGGTCTCATCTTAACCGGAAGTGTCACATCAACTTTCTCATCCTCGTAACGAGATAACATTGCTGCTTTCTCAACAGCTTCTTTCTTTGCATCATATAACTCCTGCGCCCAAGTCTTGATCTCATTGACCATCTGACCGTACGCTTTCTTCTCTTCCTTCGGAACGCTCTTAATACCAGCCATTAATCCCTGAATGGAACCTGTTTTGCTGAGGTATTTTGTCCAGAACGCTGCTAATTCTTTTGCGTCTTTTACCAGATCAAGATCTGCCTGATAAGAAGCTCTGATTTCGTTCATGTTCATCTTTTCATTTCTCCTTTTTCTTGGTTTCCTGTTGCGAAAACAGGGACGGAAATTTATCAAAATAAAAATCCCTAATACGCTCGTCTGAACGTATTAGGGACGAAATATCCGCGGTACCACCCTGATTCCCGCCGCTTGGCAGGCACCTCACATTGCGTAACGTGCAAATGACGTCGCAGCCTACTTGCTCTTACTGAGTTTCAACCGCGCAGCTCCGGTGTGAAATTGAGTACTCTGTCTGAACCCGGGATCGCTTCCAGCCGATGACGTTCCCTCTCTGTCGGAAAACAGGTACCTCGTGCACCTTCCATGCCTTTTCATATAATCGCTGTTTATAATATTACTCATGGAAAGTAAAAAAGTCAAGTGTTTTAAAGGAATTCAATTTCAGATTCTCCGATCACACGGATTCCGTTAGCATTCAGAAGTTCTGCTGTTTTTCCCATACCGTCTACGATCTTCTTAGAAAATGTTCCATCGTAAATCCCATGGCATCCGCAAGACGGACTGCGCTCTTTCAGGATCGCCAATGTACAGCCATATTCCTTTGCGACCTGCAATGCAAGCTCTGCCCCACGTTCAAATTCTTCTGTCACATCACGGCCTTCTGTATTTACAACACGTCTGTCTTCTGCTCGGATTTCAGAGGCCGGACGCGGCGTGGAAAGACCTCCCATCTGTTCCGGACAAACTTCGTGAAATTCCGCATCTCCATTCATCGATTCCATGTAATCCAGTAATTTCTGATTCTTATTATTTCCGCCATCCCACTTGCAGTTCTTACCACAGAGACAGGCACTTACTAAAATGTGGTCCATTTATGATCTCCTTCCAGGTATTCCTGTTTCATTTTCATAGTACGTTTATTTTTATACATTTCATCGTCTGCACGATTAAATACATCCAGGAATTCTGCATCAGTTGCCGGATTATACCTGGAAAATCCTTTTGCAATGCTTAATCGGAATGCCTCATCCTCATTTTTTAAAGATGCATCGATACATGCTGAATCCAGTTTGATTAACAGTTCTTTATACTCTTCCAAGTCACTGTTCTGTAAGATCGCCAAGAATTCATCTCCGCCGATCCTGAAAACAGGACTTCTTTTGAATGTACGAGAAATGATCCCGGATGCGGCAACGATCAGTTTATTGCCCTTCTCATGTCCATATCTGTCATTTGTTTCTTTCAGATAATTGAGATCAAATATGACAACACCAAAGTCCATCGGTTTACTTTGAATTTCTTTGTTGAAATCATTGACCCAGGACTTATAAGATGTAGCGTTTCGAAGACCTGTCAGTGGATCTCGGTACGCCAGTACATGCTGCACCTTTTTATGCTCCTTGAGACGCTCTGTCATATGTTCAAACGCAGCACTTAAGACTTTTATTTCATAGGTATCACTTTGAACAATCTCGATATCGTAGTTTCCTTCTGCCAACTGCTGCGATGCCGTTGTCAGTTTATTGAGCGGCCCCACAATCTTGCTTACTATGAGGACAACAACCGCAGAAAATACTGCAACCAGAACTGCTACCGCCAACAACATCTTGAATGCGATATCATGTCTGATCTGCCTGATATCCTCATAACTTGCAGACAGCACCAGAACCATACCATTCTTCAGATCCTCTGACACCTGTAAATATTCTTTGGGTTCGTCAGCTGTCTCGATCCCCTCTTTATGGTAATTGTGATCTACCAGAACACCGTCTGATTCCAGATGCGCAAATCCGTTTTCGTAAATTTTGATCTCATGTACTT
>JAFOCX010000037.1 GCA_017380975.1 Lachnospiraceae bacterium | reverse complement strand
GTTCAGATCGACAGTGAAACAAGAAATGAAAAAAATATGTGTGACAGAATGGTAGCAGATCTTCAGGCTCTCGGTTTCGAAGTACAGACTGACAAAGCAGGCGAAGGCTTCGGCTCCAACGGTTACAACGTTCACGCTTATATGCCGGGTGAGCTTGGCGGCGAGCCGACAATCTTCTCCGCACATCTTGATACAGTAAAACCGGGCAACGGCATCAAACCGATCATCACAGACGGCGTAGTTCACACAGACGGTTCTACAATCCTTGCAGGCGATGACAAGTGTGGTGTTGCTGCTATCATGGAAGCTGTTCAGACAATCAAAGAGAACAACATCCCGTGCAGAAATACTGAGATCCTCTTCTCCATCGGCGAAGAAGGCGGTATGAACGGTATCAAGAACATGGACTGGTCCATGATCAAAGGTAAAGAAGCAATCGTTCTTGACTCCAGCGGAGACGTAGGTAAAGTTATCACATGCGGCCCGGGCCAGATCAAGATCATCGCTACTATCATTGGTAAGACATCCCACGCTGGTCTTGCTCCGGAGAACGGTATCTCCGCTATCCAGGTAGCTGCTAAGGGTATCGCTAACATGAACCTTCTCAGAATCGACGAAGAGACAACATGTAACATCGGTACATTAAAAGCTGAGTACGCTACAAACATCGTTCCGGATAAGTGCGAATTCATCGCTGAAGTTCGTTCCCGTAACCTTGACAAGTTAAATGCTCAGGCAGCTCACATCAAAGATTGCTTACAGGCAGCTTGTGACGAGATGGGTGCTACTCTTGACTGCCAGCTTCTTACAAACTATGTAAGCTTCAACGTTCCGGAAGATGATGATCTCGTTCAGAGAATCAAATCCTCCTGTGACAGACTTGGCTACAACTTCTTCACAGCTAAGGGCGGCGGCGGATCTGACCTTAACGTAATGGCTCTTAAGGGAGTTAAGGGTGTAGTTCTCGGCGTTGGTATGACAAAAGTACATACAACAGAAGAGTGCATCAAGATCGAAGACTTAAACAAGACAGCTCTTCTTTGCCTTGATTTAATGACAAAATAATATCGTATAAGATAGTGAAACCGCTCCGGATGTTCCGGGGCGGTTTTTTTGAATCGGAAAAATGTTAAGGTTTCCATAAAATACTTATGAAATGTGACAGGATTCCATGAAGAAACGATTGTCGGAACACATTTCTTAGTGTATAATTGATTGAAAAATGCAAAGGAGATGATAACTCTGAAAGAACTGAGTTTACTTGTATGGCTGACCCAGCTTGGCCTTTCGGTGGCGTTTCCGCTGATCGGATTCATTTGGGTATCGATCTGGATCAGACAGACATTGGAACTGGGTATCTGGGTTATTTTCGTTGGAATCTTTATTGGTATGTATTGTGCAGTTCATGGATTTGTACAGAGTATGAAAATCCTCAGTGAGATGCACAATAAGAAGAAAGACGCTCCGTCTGTATTTTTTAATGATCATAACTGATGCCGGAGGAGATTTATGTCTGTTCGTAAATTTGTTCTCAAGGAAACCAGGATCATTGCGATCGGAGAGTGTATCGGCGTGGCTGCTATGTGGGGAATTTATGCCCTGCTCGGTCATTTCGATCGGACAGTACTGCTTGGCGGTATCGTAGGAGCAGTTGTTTCTGTTCTGAATTTCTTTTTTATGGCTGTGTCCGCAGATATGGCGGCAGAAAGAGCGATGAATCAGGATGTGAAGGGCGGAAAAAAACTGGTGCAGAGTTTTATGATGACTCGTATGCTGGCGATCTTTATTATTTTGATCGCATTTGCAAAGAGCGGGCTTTGTGATCCTCTTTCGATGGTCATTCCGTTTGTAATGGTTCGCCCTACCATTACGGTAGCTGAATTTTTTAGAAAGGCAGGTGATTAAGAAAGCATGAACATAAGTGTTGATGGTGCATTTGTCTATTTTACAATCCCGATCTTAGGCGGAATTCCGATCACGCAGACAGCGGTGTCTTCGTGGATCGTTACGATCCTCCTGATCACAGCTTGTATCAAGTTGGGCAAGAATCTGCAGAAGCGACCGACAGGTGTTCAGGTACTTGTCGAGAAGGGTGTCGGTCTGATCTATGATCTGACGATCAGTGCGATGGGCGCACACAATGCGGACTGGGCGCCGCTCATGGGAACGATTTTCCTTTGCAGTGCGTGCGGCAGTTTGATCGGTCTGACAGGTTTCTTACGTTCCGCAACAGCGGATCTTAGCTGTACACTTGTATGGGCGTTGATGGTATCTGTAATCATCTGGTACAACAACATTAAACACAATGGTGTAGTGGGCTGGCTGAAAGGTTTTGCACAGCCGATCGCAGTCATGACACCGATGAACGTTATCAGTGAGATCGCACAGCCGATTTCCATGGCGTTCCGTCATTTTGGTAATATCGCAGGCGGCGGTGTTATCAACTCTATCATTTATACTGCTTTCAGTATGTTGTCTTCCCTGGTTCTTGGGCTGATCGCGTCCCAGGGCTGGCTGGTAGGAGCAATTCTGATGGCGGCAGGAGCAGCGCTCTGGATCGTAAAGAAAGATAAGTTAGTGTTCAAGATCTTTGGTGCTGTCAGCTTTGTGCTTGGTCTGTTCGGTATTCTTCAGGCAATGGGAATTTTATCCGGTATTCCGATCCTTTCCTTCGGTATTCCGGCGGTACTTTCCTGTTACTTTGATATTTTCTCCGGATTTGTACAGGCGCTGGTATTTACGCTGTTATCCATGGTATACATCTCCGGCTCTCTTCCGGGACCGAGCGATGAAGTGGAAGCGTAGGATTTGTTAAGTTTTAAAATTTTTATAATTTATTCTAGGAGGAAATAGTTATGGAATTAGCAGCAGCTATTGCAATCGCAGGTAAAGCAATTGGTGCAGGTTTATGTATGGGTATCGGTGCTATCGGACCTGGTGTTGGTGAGGGTACTGCAGTAGGTCACGCACTTGATGGTATGGCACGTCAGCCGGAAGTAGCAGATAATCTTCGTATCAACATGATCCTTGGTTGTGCGATCGCGGAGACAACAGGTATCTACTCCCTGTTAATCGCATTCCTGATTCTGTTCGTTCTGTAATCAGCGCTTTTTTCCGTATCCCACAGAGAGGAGTGAAACAAAGTGTTTGAGAGTTTTATTGGGATTAATTTCTGGACTGCGTTTTTCGTATTGATGAATACACTGGCGATTTTCTTTGTTGCGAAGAAATTCTTATTTGTGCCGGTAAAAAATATGATCGACAGCCGCCAGAAAGAGATCGATGCCATGTATGATGCAGCCGGTGCAGCAAAAGAAAGTGCACAGGCACTCGAGAACGAGTATAAAGAGAAACTGGCTCAGGCTCAGCAGACAAGCGACCGTATGGTGAAGGATGCTGTAGCGAGAGGTCAGAACCGTCAGGATGAGATTATCAGCCAGGCAAATGCTGAGGCGAGAGCAATCCTTGACAAGGCAGCAGCTGATATCGCTCAGGAGAAAAAGAAAGCACTCAACGATGCTAAGAACGAGATCTCTGAACTTGCTATGGCGATCGCAGAGAAGGTTGTTGGCCGTGAGTTAAATGACGTGGATCAGGCGAAGCTGGTAGATGAATTCATTAATGAATTGGGGGACTAATCCATGACCCAAGTCGGAAATGTTTACGGACAGGCACTGTATTCCCTTGCAAAAGATGAGGGACTCAGCAGTGTTGTCTTAGAAGAATTAAAGGTTCTGAGGGAAAGTTTTTCCGAGGAGCCGGAGTTTCTGCGTCTGCTTGCGGCAGCAAATCTTTCCAAAGATGAACGCTGCAAGATCGTGGACGACAGTCTCCGTGGAAAGGTGCAGCCGTATGTATTGAATTTCCTGAAGATTCTTACAGAGAAGGGCTATGCACGTCAGTTTTTTGAGTGCTGCGAGATGTATGAGTCCCAGTACAATGAGGACCATGGCATTCTGCCGGTTAAGGCAGTGACAGCGATCCCGCTGACAAAAGAGCAGACTGAGAAGCTGGCAAAGAAATTATCCGGTATTACGGGTAAGACAATTATGATTGAAAATCAGGTAGATGCTGATTGTATTGGCGGTGTGCGTCTGGACTTTGACGGAAAACGCCTGGACGATACGGTAGCACACCGGCTGGAAGCCATTGGCGGCCTGCTGAAAAATACCGTACTATAAGCTAGAAAGCAGGGACAGTAAATGGAATTAAGATCTGAAGAAATTACCAAAATTATCCGCAGTCAGATCAAGAACTACGAAAATAAGCTTGAGACAAGCGAGACAGGTATCGTTATCCTCGTAGGTGACGGTATCGCAAGAGTTTCCGGTCTTGACAAATGTGTAGCCGGCGAGCTTGTGGAATTCCCGAACGGCTCTTACGGTCTTGCACAGAACCTGGAAGAAAATACAGTTTCCATCGTAGTTTTAGGTACTGACAATGGTATTAAAGAAGGCGATACAGTAAAACGTACCGGACGCGTTGTATCCGTTCCGGTAGGTGAGAAACTGATCGGCCGTGTAGTAGATGCTCTTGGTGAGCCGATCGATGGCAAGGGTATGATCGAATCCGAAGGATTCCGCCCGATCGAGATGCCGGCTCCGGGTATCATTGACAGAGAACCGGTAAACGTGCCGTTACAGACAGGTATCAAGGCCATCGACTCTATGATCCCGATCGGCCGTGGTCAGCGTGAGCTTATCATCGGTGACCGTCAGACCGGTAAAACAACTATCGCAACAGACACAATTATCAACCAGAAGGGCAAAGACGTAATCTGTATTTACGTTGCCATCGGTCAGAAACGTTCCACTGTTGCAGGTATCGTAGAAAACCTTACAAATGCAGGCGCTATGGATTACACAATCGTTGTATCCGCGACAGCATCCGAACTTGCTCCGATGCAGTACATCGCTCCGTACACAGGCTGTACAATGGGTGAGCACTTCATGCACCAGGGTAAAGATGTATTAGTTATTTACGATGATTTAAGTAAACATGCGGTAGCATACCGTGCAATTTCTCTTTTGATCCGCCGTCCGCCGGGACGTGAGGCTTATCCGGGTGATGTATTCTACCTTCACTCCAGACTCTTAGAGCGTGCAGCTCAGCTGTCCGCAGAAAAGGGTGGCGGAAGCCTTACAGCTCTTCCGATCATCGAGACACAGGCCGGAGACGTATCCGCGTATATCCCGACCAACGTTATCTCCATTACAGACGGTCAGATCTTCCTTGAGTCTGAGCTCTTCAACTCCGGTATCATGCCGGCGGTTAACCCGGGTATCTCCGTATCCCGAGTTGGCGGTGCAGCGCAGATCAAGGCGATGAAGAAAGTATCCGGTTCCTTAAAACTTCTGTATTCTCAGTACAGAGAGCTTCAGAGCTTCGCACAGTTCGGTTCCGATCTGGATGCAGATACAAAGGCTCGTCTTGCTCTTGGTGAGAGAATCGTTGCGGTTCTGAAACAGAAGAACAATGCGCCGGTAGAGGTAGCGCATCAGGTTTGCATTTTCTATGCAGTAACAAACGGATATCTGAACAAACTGGATGTTGATCAGATTCCGGAGTTCGAGATCCGTCTTCGTGAGTTTATGGACAACAACGGTGCAGAAGCACTGGCTGAGATCCGTACAACAGGTAAGATGGAGAAGGCTTCTGAAGAAATCTTAAAGAATGCACTGAATGAAGTACTGAAAGAATTCGTGACAGAATAAGGGAGGAGGAGCAGTATGGCTGGTGTTTCCACTAAGGAAATCAAAAACCGAATCCGGAGCATGGAAAGCACAAGGCAGATTACCAAGGCAATGCAGATGGTAGCGGCTTCCAAACTGCGCCGTGCCCAGGCTCAGGTAACTTCCTCTCGTCCTTATTTTGAAATCTTATATGCAGCGATCCATGAGATCGCAGAGTCCAACAGTGACCTTTCTTCTCCGTATCTGGTAGACAGAGGCGGAAAGAAAGAAGCTCACATCGTGATCTCCGGTGACCGTGGTCTTGCGGGCGGCTACAACAGTAATGTACTGAAACTGGCTGTTTCCAAGATGGCAGGTCAGGAATCCAGTGTTCTTCCGATCGGTAAGAAGACTGTGGATTACTTTAAATCCAAAGAGGTTACGATGCTGTCAGCGACCTATGCGGACGCTGAGGAGATGTCACTGGGTGACTGCTTTACGGTAGCAAAGGACCTGTGTAAACGATACCTGGCAGGTGAATTTGATCGCGTTTACGTGACATACACCCGTTTTGTATCTGTTTTATCACAGAATCCGGAAAGCTTACAGCTTCTTCCGCTTGTACGCCGTGATGATATCCCGGCGGATACCAGAAAATCCGACATTATGTATGAGCCGAGCTGTGAGGAAGTATTTGAAACAATTATCCCGGAATATCTGGGAGGTGTTCTGTACGGCGCGCTCTGCGAGAGCCGTGCATCAGAGCAGGCAGCAAGACAGTCCGCAATGGATTCTGCGACTCAGAACGCTGACGATATGATCGCTGATCTGAGCCTTAAGTTCAACCGTGCACGTCAGGCTGCAATTACTCAGGAAATTACAGAGATTGTTGCAGGTCAGTAATGTCTGACCGGGCAATTCAGTTTAAGGAGAGTTAACCCCAATGGCGAATAATATGGGAACAGTTATTCAGGTCGTAGGACCTGTTTTAGACATTCGTTTCTCCGATGGATGTTTGCCGGACCTTCTGACAGCGATCGAGGTACCGAATGGTGATCAGGTCGTTATCGCAGAGGTTGCACAGCACATCGGTGACAACGTGGTTCGCTGTATCGCGATGAGTTCTACTGATGGTTTAAGCCGCGGTATTCCGGCGATCGACACAGGTAGAGCGATCAGCGTTCCGGTAGGCGAAGAGTGCCTGGGTCGTGTATTTAACCTTCTTGGCCAGACAATCGATGGCAAAGAGCAGGTAAATGCTGAGACAGAGAGATGGCCGATCCATCGTCCGGCACCGTCCTACGAAGAGCAGGAATCTGCTACAGAAATCCTTGAAACCGGTATTAAAGTCGTAGACCTTATCTGCCCGTATGCAAAGGGTGGTAAGATCGGTCTGTTCGGCGGTGCCGGCGTAGGTAAGACAGTATTGATCATGGAGCTTATCAATAACGTTGCGAAAGCACACGGCGGTATTTCCGTATTCACAGGTGTAGGTGAGCGTACTCGTGAGGGTAACGACCTTTACCGTGAGATGCAGGAATCCGGCGTTATCAACAAGACAGCCATGGTTTACGGTCAGATGAACGAGCCGCCGGGAGCACGTATGAGAGTAGGTCTTTCCGGTCTGACAATGGCGGAGTACTTCCGTGACGTAAAACATCAGGACGTTCTTCTGTTCATCGACAATATCTTCCGTTTCACTCAGGCAGGTTCTGAGGTATCCGCGCTTCTCGGCCGTATGCCGTCTGCGGTAGGTTACCAGCCGACACTTGCAACAGAGATGGGTGCTCTTCAGGAGCGTATCACATCTACAAAGAACGGTTCTATCACATCCGTACAGGCTGTATACGTACCGGCCGATGACTATACTGATCCGGCTCCGGCTACAACATTCGCTCATCTTGATGCGACAACAGCTCTGGATCGTGGTATCGCATCCCTTGGTATTTACCCGGCGGTTGATCCGCTTAGCTCCACTTCCCGTATCCTTTCTCCGGAAGTAGTAGGTAAGGATCACTATGAGACAGCGCGTGGTGTTCAGCAGATCTTACAGCGTTACAAAGAGCTTCAGGATATCATCGCGATCATGGGTATGGACGAGTTATCCGAGGAAGATAAACTTACTGTAAACCGTGCTCGTAAGGTACAGCGTTTCCTGTCCCAGCCGTTCGCAGTTGCTGAGCAGTTCACAGGTTACGAAGGTAAGTATGTTCCGTTAAAAGAGACCATCCGCGGCTTCCGTGAGATCATCGAAGGTAAGCACGACGAGATTCCGGAGTCCTACTTCTTATTTACAGGTACCATTGACGAAGTGGTAGAAAAATGGAAGGGTGAGAAATAATGACTGGTTTTCCTTTGAAAATCGTTACACCGGACGGACTGGAGTTTGACGGAATTGCAGAGTCTCTGACTGTACGTACTGTGACCGGAGATATGGGCATTATGGCTAAACACGTAGACTGTGTGGTCCCGCTCGGTATGGGCGAGGCAACCGTCGTGATCGATGGCCAGCGCAGACGCGCAGCTTGTATCGGCGGAATGGTATCCGTGATCAACGGATCTGTAAATCTGGTTCCGACTACATTTGAGTGGGCAGACGAGATTGATGTGGCTCGTGCAGAGGCTTCTGAGAAGAGGGCTCAGGCGATACTTGCCAGCAAATCCGCGACAGATACAGAGGTGAAACTTGCGAAAGCAAGACTGAAACGAGCTTTAGTTCGTAAGAATGTTCGAAGATAAAAAGAAAAAAGAACCCTCGGTCAGATTGACCGGGGGTTCTTTTTTCACAAATACTAAAAGGGGGATGTAAGGGATTTATGTGTAGCTGTACTACAATATATGTAAATTCCAATCACTTGGAATTGTTGTTAGTCGAGCCCGACAGCCTTTGCCTTGCGCGTCGGCCGCTATCGGTCTCTTTGATCTTATGACATGATTATAACGTATAAATGTGACAAAAATATGGAAAATGTATAAAACAAATATAAAGTTTCGAAAATAATTAGAACGAAACAGGAAGAAAAAGAACAAAATTCTTAAGATAATGTTATAATCAAATCACAGATATGATTTTGATGAAAAGGGGAATCATAATATGAGATATGGAATTGGTATTGATATCGGTGGAACGAAGTGTTCCGTGGTCAGCGCGGATCCGTCTTGTGTGACACTGGATCCGAAAAATGACTTTCTGACGAAGCGAGTATTTGAAACGGATGTTTTTGATCATAAGAAGATGATAGGGCTGTTTTGCGAGTGTATTGATGAGATTTTGGAGTCTCATGCAGGCACCGATGATGAACTGCTCGGAATCGGTATCAGCTGTGGCGGTCCTCTGGATTCCAAACGCGGGATCATTCAGTGTCCGCCGAATCTTCCGGGCTGGGACGATGTGCACATCTGCGATATTTTAAAAGAAAAATACGGTTGTAATGTTGTTCTGGAGAATGACGCCAACGCCTGTGGTGTGGCAGAATGGAGATTCGGAGCTGCGAAAGGCTGTAAAAATGTGATATTTCTCACGTTTGGAACGGGTCTTGGAGCGGGACTTATCTTAGATGGCAAACTGTACAGCGGAACAAACGATATGGCGGGAGAGGTCGGACATGTGAGATTGTTCGATTATGGTCCGGTCGGATACGGAAAAGCAGGTTCCTGGGAAGGCTTTTGCAGCGGCGGAGGAATCGCTCAGCTGGCAAAGATGAAGCTGACCGAAGCACTCCAGCAGAATGCACTTCCGAACTGGTGCCCGACAGCAGCCGATATGGAATCCGTGACAGCAAAAACAGTGGCGATTGCAGCTCAGGAGGGCGACTCCCTGGCACAGGAGATTTATCGAGAAAGCGGTCGTGCTCTCGGAAAGGGTCTTTCCGTTTTGATCGATATTTTAAATCCGGAAGTGATCGTGATCGGAAGTATTTATCAGAGAGCGGAGCATTTGCTAGCTCCGAGTGCCCGGGAAGAAATCCGTCGAAATGCTCTGCGGAGATCCGCAGAAGTATGCAGGATCGTTCCGGCAAAGCTGGCAGATGGGATCGGAGATTATGCAGCCATTGCATTGAT
>JAFOCX010000005.1 GCA_017380975.1 Lachnospiraceae bacterium | reverse complement strand
ATTTCCAAGGAAGGCGATATCCTCGATCTGGCAGCCAATGCAAATGTAGTAGAGAAGAGCGGTGCATGGTACGCTTATAAGGGCGCGAAGATCGGTCAGGGCCGTGAGAATGCGAAGCAGTATCTGGCTCAGAACCCGCTGATCTGCGAAGAGATCGAGAACCAGGTAAGAGAACTGTACGGACTGGAAGCACAGCATCTGGCAGTGGAGACTGCACCGGCAGGCGCAGAGGATTAAATAAACATAGATCAGAGAGTTGAACGATGAAAGTTTGGAGACAAGAGGACTGGGCGGACAGTCTGAGCGCATCGGAACCGACAGAGGAACCGATCAGGGCGGATGGTTCGGAAGAGGCGAAAAAGGCCCGGGAAAAAGCAGTTTACTATCTCCAGTTTTCCGGTAAGACAGAGTATGAATTACGAAAGAAGCTGGCGGAACAGGAGTTTTCGCCGGCTTCTGTTGACTCTGCGATTGAATTTGTAAAGAAATACCGGTATCTGGACGATGAAGACTATGCAAGACGTTTTGTAGAGCGAAACGGAAATAAGAAGAGCCGAAAGCAGATGGTGTATGAACTGACACAAAAAGGCGTGGCGAGAGATATTCTGGAGACCGTATTAGAGGATATGGAAGTGGATGAGGAAGCGCAGATCCTGGTCTTATTGGCGAAGAAAAACTATTCCGGAGAAGATGCAACCAGGGAAGAAAAACAGAAAATTTCCGCATATCTTGCCAGAAAAGGTTTCTCTTACGATGCTATTTCTGCTGCTTTGATTCAATATGCACGGAAAAATCGAAATTGAAGGCATTATACTTGACATAATGTATAAAAACAATTAAAATTGAAGTGTTGTACAATGAAAATTTAATAAAGGAGGTGCTCCTGTGTCACCAATAATGAGTGCGTTATTAGCAGCAATTATTGTGGCTCCTATTACCTGGCTCCTCGCTGTTGCTTACCGTAAGAAAAGCTATGAAAGCAAGATCGGAAGCGCAGAGGAAAAATCCAGAGAGATAATAGATGAAGCATTGAAGGTCGCAGAGACGAAGAAAAAAGAAGCTCTCCTCGAAGCAAAAGAAGAAAATTTGAAGGCTAAAAATGAGCTGGATAAGGAAATCAAAGAGCGTCGAGCAGAGGTTCAGCGCTATGAGCGCCGCGTTCTCAGCAAGGAAGAAAACCTCGACAAAAAGGCAGATGCGATGGAAAAGAAAGAAGCAAGCCTTGCGTCCAAGGAAGAGTCCTTAAGAAAGCGTACCGCTGAAGTGGAAGAGCTTTTCGCAAAAGAGCAGGAAGAACTGGAAAAGATTTCCGGTCTTACTTCTGAGCAGGCGAAAGAATACCTTCTGAAATCAGTGGAAGAAGACGTGAAACACGACACTGCAAAGCTCATCAAAGAACTGGAGAGCAAAGCTAAGGAAGAAGCCGACAAGAAGGCAAAAGAGTATGTGGTAACAGCAATTCAGAGATGCGCTGCAGACCACGTTGCAGAGACAACCGTTTCTGTTGTTCAGCTTCCAAGTGACGAGATGAAAGGTCGTATTATCGGACGTGAAGGCCGTAATATCCGTACACTCGAGACAATGACAGGTGTAGAACTGATCATTGACGATACTCCGGAAGCAGTCGTACTGTCTGGATTTGATCCAGTAAGAAGAGAAGTTGCAAGAATCGCTTTGGAGCGTTTGATTGTAGACGGACGTATTCATCCGGCTAGAATCGAAGAGATGGTGGAGAAAGCGCAGAAAGAAGTAGAGAACATGATGCGCGAAGAAGGTGAAGCTGCTTGTCTTGAAGTAGGCATTCACGGTATCCATCCGGAACTTGTCAAGCTGCTTGGCAAGATGAAATTCAGAACCAGCTATGGACAGAATGCATTAAAGCATTCCATCGAAGTTTCCCAGCTGTCCGGTTTACTGGCTTCTGAAATTGGTGTAGATGTCAGAATGGCAAAACGTGCCGGTTTATTACACGACATTGGAAAATCCGTTGACCATGAGATGGAAGGTTCCCACATTCAGCTGGGTTCCGAGCTTTGTAAGAAATACAAAGAGTCTGCGACAGTTATCAACGCAGTAGAGTCCCATCATGGCGATGTTGAACCGACAAGTCTTATCTCCTGTATCGTTCAGGCTGCAGATACCATTTCCGCAGCAAGACCGGGTGCAAGAAGAGAGACATTGGAGACATACACAAACCGTCTGAAACAGTTAGAGGATATTACAAATACCTTCAAGGGTGTTGATAAGTCCTTCGCGATCCAGGCGGGACGCGAAGTGCGCATTATGGTAGTACCGGAACAGATCAATGATGATGATATGGTATTACTGGCTAGAGATGTTTCTAAGAGAATCGAAGAAGAACTCGAATATCCGGGCCAGATCAAGATCAATGTGATCCGTGAATCCAGAGTGACCGACTACGCGAAATAACTTTGACAGAAATGTCCGGAGGTACATAGTTTTATGTACCCCCGGATTTTTTGTTATATGGGAAAGTTCAGTTGACCATCATGCAAAATCAAGGTATGATAAAAGAGATTAAATTGTGTTTTGAATATTAGGAGGCAATTACAATGGCAAAAATTGGTTTTATCGGTATGGGAAATATGGCTGGCGCGATCATGAAGGGCAGCTTAAAGACATTTGCACCGGAAGATATCATTTTCTTTGACGCTAGTGCTGCGCAGGCTGAGAAAGTAACAGCTGAGACAGGGGTTGCACATGTTTCTTCCAATATCGAGTTAGTAAATCAGGTAAAATATATTGTTCTGGCAGTGAAACCGCAGGTTCTCCCGGCAGTTATGGCAGAGATCAAAGGACATGTGAAAGAGGATCAGGTTGTGATCTCTATCGCAGCAGGTTTTGCGATCGCTGATCTGAAAGAGGGAATCGGCGAACAGACAAGAGTCGTACGTGTTATGCCGAATACACCGGCTCTCGTAGGCGAAGGTATGGCAGGTGTGGCTTATGATGCAGCGCTTTTCAATGATGAAGAGAAGGCGATGGTAGAGACATTATTTACTTCTATCGGTAAGATGGAGCTTGTAAATGAAAATATGATGGATGTAGTGGCAAGTGCCAGCGGATGTTCCCCGGCATATGTTTATATGTTTATTGAGGCACTGGCTGACGGCTGTGTGAAGAACGGTCTTCCGCGTGCCCTCGCATACAAGATGGTTTCCCAGGCGGTTCTTGGCAGTGCGAAGATGGTTCTGGAAACAGGAATGCATCCGGGTGCATTAAAGGATATGGTATGTTCTCCGGGCGGAACAACGATCGAAGGTCTTGCAGCACTTGAAGAAAACAATTTCCGCGGTGCGATCATCAAGGCTTGTGATGCAAACTTCCAGAAGAACAAACTTTTAAAATAAGAAACCGAAGGGACGAATGAGATGGAAGCAATCGTAAGAATGAAAAGAGAATTGGCATATCAGGGTACGGTACTGAAGATTTATCGGGACACGGTTATTGCAAATGGGATCGAGGAAGTCTTCGATTATATCCATCACAATGGAGCTGCTGCCGTGCTTCCTGTAACAGCAGACGGAAAGATCATGCTGGTTCGCCAGTATCGAAATGCGATCGATCGTTTTACACTGGAGCTTCCGGCAGGAAAGCTGGATTTCCCGGATGAACCGCGTATCGAGTGTGCGTATCGCGAACTGGAAGAGGAGACAGGATATCGTACGGATAAACTGGAGTATCTGATGACCATCAACACAACCGTTGCATTATGCAATGAAGCGATCGATATTTTTGTTGCCAAGAATCTGATCCCGTCCAAGCAGCATCTGGACGCGGATGAAAGCATTGATGTGGAGATTTGGGAAGTGAAGGATTTACTTGAAATGATCTACAGCGGAAAGATGACAGATTCCAAGACTATCGCGGCTGTGCTGGCTTATGCGCAGCAGGAAGGGATTCGATAAGCGGCGGTATGGTGCATCTTCCAAAGATGTCATAAGAGAATTTGGTTTTTCATATAGTGAAGAGAAAGCTGTATGAGGACTGACTATGAAATATATTAGAAGCAAAGAGGACAGCCTGAAACTGGGGCTGTCCCTTTTTTTATTGGCGGGAAGTGTGGCGGGGACGATCTTTTGCAATCGGATGACGGCAGAAATGAAACAGGAGTTGATGATATTGAGCCAGAGTTCCGTTATGCAGACAATGCCGGAGGAGATCAATAGCCTGGATCTGTTGGTTCAGACCTTGCCCGGGCGTATCTGGATGTTAACAATCGTAATGCTGGCGGCAGCAACTCCGATTGCGCATTGGTGTATGTGCTTTGCGGCAGGATATGCAGGGCTGGCCAATGCAGTTCTCATATGTGTTCTGACGATGGAGTTCGGAGTAAAAGGGCTTCTTCGCTATCTTCTTTTGATTTTTCCACAAGGTTTGTGTTACATATTCGCCGGTTATTGTGTGTTGTGGTGGATGCCGGCAAAAGAGAAACGCTTTACGGTCCCTTCTGTTCTTTTTTTAGTCACGCTGGTTTGTATAGGCGGATTGTTGGAAAGCCTTATAAATCCAAGGTTTTTGGCATGGTTTGAAAAAATTTTTTTATAAAAATATCACAATATCTGGAATGGGAAGAATCTGGGAAATCCAGATGTTGTGATTTTTATGTAAATCAGTTTTAGAATGGGGGATAAGTGGGAAAAATATGTTTGATTTTATGGAAAACTGGGGATATAATGTATGAACACGGCACTTTTTTGGGGATAAAGTGTCAAATGGATCGTGTTTTAAGGGGATATAGGGAAACTATAAAGGGATTGAGATGAAAGAGGAAATAAAAAGCTTTATTGAGTATTTGAAAACAGAAAAGGGTGCATCAGAAAATACCCGTGTTTCATATCGCAGAGATCTGCTCCAGCTGGCTGCTTATCTGGAGGAGATGGGGATTACAGAGGCAGCCAAAGTGACAAAGACCGTGTTAAATTCCTACATTTTACATTTGGAAAAAGCCGGAAAGGCATCGACAACCGTGTCCAGAACACTGGCGTCGACAAAGGCATTCTTCAATTATGAATTTAAGCAGGGGATCATTAAGCGTGATCCGTCGGATGCGATCCGTGCACCGAAGATCGAAAAGAAGATGCCGGCCATCCTTTCTATTGATGAGGTGAATCGTCTGCTGGCACAGCCGTCAGGAACGACGGCGAAAGAGATCCGTGACAGAGCGATGCTGGAGTTGTTATATGCAACCGGCATCCGTGTGTCTGAACTGATCCATCTGGAGCTGGCAGATGTCAATATGTCCATCGGTTTTATCACATGCAGAGATGAGAATAAAGAGAGAACCGTTCCGTTCGGACGCGTGGCGAAAGAGGCTCTTACAAAATACATGGAGTCTTCCCGTGAGGAGCTGCTGAAGGGAAATGAGTCTCCGTGGCTGTTTACCAACTGCAGCGGCGGAACGATGAGCCGTCAGGGCTTCTGGAAGATCATCAAGCAGTACGGTGTGAAAGCCGGTATCGAGGGAGATATTACTCCGCACACCCTGCGCCATTCCTTTGCGGCGCATCTGATCGGAAACGGAGCCGACGTAAAGGCGGTTCAGACGATGATGGGCCATTCGGACCTGGCGACAACACAGATGTACGCAGCGTATGCAGGAACAGGTGCCGTGCGTGAGGCGTATCACGGGGCTCATCCGAGACGATAGAGATCTCGGAAGGCATCACATGGTGCTGCCTAAAATGATGAACAATGAGAATGAATGATGACGGGGGTATCCGGCGGGTACCTCCGTTGTGGAATCTTTAAGGAGAAAATACAATGTTTTTAATTGCAGGTCTCGGAAATCCGGGAAAAGAATACGAAACAACCAGACATAACGCAGGTTTTATGGTGATCGATGCACTGGCAGACAAGCTGGGTGCAGATGTGTCTGAGAAGAAACACAAAGGATTATGCGGAAAAGCAGTGATCGGCGGACAGAAATGCATTCTTTTAAAGCCGCAGACATATATGAATTCCAGCGGAGAAAGTATCCGTGCGGCAGCTGATTATTTTAAGATCGCTCCGGAAGATATTATTATCATTTACGATGATATCAGTCTGGCGCCGGGCCAGCTCCGTGTGCGCGCAAAAGGCAGTGCAGGCGGACACAATGGTATCAAGAGCATTATCGCGCATCTGGGAACACAGGAATTCCCGAGAGT
>JAFOCX010000036.1 GCA_017380975.1 Lachnospiraceae bacterium | reverse complement strand
GAGCTTTATCTTGACATCTATCCGGATGAAAACGGAGCGGTAAACGAATACCTTCATTATCAGGACAATGGTGAAGATTTTGCTTACCTGAACGGTGAGTATAATCTGTATCGTTTCACGTTTAAAAACGGAGAATACCATACAGAGTTGCTCCATGAAGGGTATTCGGGAAGATATAAAAAGATAAGCTGCATGGATCCGGAAATGAAAGAAGAGGTATTGGCATGCAGGAATTATACAGACTGATCGAGAAAAAGATCAAAGACGCAGGTTATCCGGGTGTGGTAGACGGAGAAGAGCTTTACAACAACATCTGCGATGAGATGGAAGAAAAGGAAAACGGAAGTTATCTTCTGATGATCAAAGGCGAAGGAAATGTACATTTCGAGTGCCGCGTTGATATTATGGATGACCAGTTCGATCTGCCGTACGTAGATATCCATGCAGGAGATCAGGTATACCATGTAGACTTTGATGCAGAGTAAAAAGAGAAAATAGAGAAAGCTGAGGACCGATAAGCAGGTCTTCGGCTTTTTTTATTGTGAAAAATATGGTATACTGAAAGAATAGGAGAAATGAAGAAACAGGAGGTCGTACACGTGCAGGACCATGACGTAAAAACGAAGAATCCAACGACATACACAAAACTTTCCCTGGTATGGGATTTTTTGAAAGGAAGCAAGACTTACTTTGCCATCAGTATTATTGCAACCTTGCTGGTTAACGCCTTTGATATGCTGACGCCGCAGATCATCCGTACCACGGTAGACAGTATCATCGGAACAGCGGAGCTGGATGTTCCTGCTTTTGTGGTCGAGATGGTAGGTGGGATCGGCGGAGTCGAGTATCTGAAGGCCAATCTTTGGCTGATCGGAATTCTGATTGCTCTGATCGCATTCGGAAGTGCAGTTTGCCGTTATATGAATACTTATTTTAACAGCAAGGGAGCAGAACGGTTTGTGAAGACCATGCGAAATCGTTTGTTCTCCCATATTCAGCGTCTTCCGTTTTCCTGGCACATGAAGAACCAGACGGGCGATATCATCCAGCGCTGTACCTCCGATGTGGATATGATCAAAAACTTTGTGTCGGAGCAGCTGACAGCCGTCTTCCGTATCGTGATGATGATCGTGCTGTCCTTATCCTTTATGTATGCCATGAATCCGAAACTGACTCTGGTTGCAGCCGTGTTTGTGCCGGTTGTCGTAACGTATTCCGGATTTTTCCATTCCAGGATCCGTGATCGTTTTACTCAGTGCGACGAAAATGAAGGTGTTCTGTCTACGATCGCACAGGAAAATCTCACGGGTATCCGTGTGGTGCGTGCGTTTGGCCGTGAGAAATTTGAAAAGGACCGTTTTGAACATCAGAATCAGATCTATACCAACGAGTGGATGAAACTTTGTACCACATTGTCGCTGTTCTGGGGAACCGGCGATCTGGTGTCCGGCCTTCAGATCATGCTGATCGTGGTGCTTGGTTCTTATTTCTGCGTAAAAGGCGATATGACAGCGGGCGAGTTTATTGCGTTTGTTTCTTATAATACCATGCTGATCTGGCCGGTGCGTTCTCTGGGCCGCACTATTTCAGAAATGAGTAAGGCCAGTGTTTCCGTGGAACGAATCCGCTATATTATGAATTCAGAAGCAGAGCAGGATAAGCCGGATGCAGTGACTCCGGATCTTCACGGAGATATTGAATTTAAACATGTGACCTTTGGTTACGGAGATATTCCGGTCCTTTCCGATGTGAGCTTTACGATCCCGAAGGGAACTACTTTCGGTATTCTTGGCGGAACCGGTTCCGGTAAATCCACATTGATGCACCTGATGAACCGCCTTTATGACCTTCCGGAAGAGAATGGACAGATCACCATCGGCGGTGTGGATATCGCGGATATGAAGGGGGAGTGGGTGCGTGAAAACATTGGTATGGTGCTTCAGGAGCCGTTCCTGTTTTCCAGAACCATTGCGGAGAATATCGGAATTACCAAGGAAAACATGTCTCTCACAGAAATCCGCGAGGCAGCAGCAATTGCGTGTGTGGACCATTCTGTCATGGAATTTACCCACGGTTATGATACCGTAGTGGGAGAGCGCGGTGTGACCCTCTCAGGCGGTCAGAAACAGCGTACAGCCATTGCGCGCATGCTGGTTCAGAAGACCCCGATCATGGTCTTTGACGATTCCCTGTCGGCCGTGGATGCCCAGACGGATGCATTGATCCGTCAGGCGCTGAAAGAAAAACTGGCGGAGGCAACCGTGATCCTGATCGCCCATCGTGTAACGACACTGATGCAGGCGGACTGTATCATGGTGCTCGATAAAGGAAAGATCGCAGAAATCGGTTCTCATGAGGAATTAATGGCGAAAAACGGAATCTACCGCAAGATCTATGATATGCAGATGACCGTGGAAGAAGAGGAGGCGGAAGCAGATGAGTAAGAAGAAAAAAGAAACGGAATTCAAGACGCTTCCATACTTCGGTATCAACAAATTACTGCCTTATTTAAAACCTTACCGCGGGATCATTTTCTGGATGATCACCCTTGGTTTTGCAGGCGGTCTGGTGGATATTATCCTTCCTTTGTTTCAGGAATATGCCATCGACCATTTTATCGCAAAACAGACTCTGGACACAATGAATACGTTCGTCTGGGTGTATCTGGGCGTGCTGGCATTTCAGGTTATCGCCAACGGAATTTCTGCATACCAGGCATGTCAGATCGAGATGTATGTGGGACGCGATATGAAGCGTGAAAGCTTCAATCATTTGCAGACCCTGGCATTTTCTTATTTCAATCAGAATAGTGTAGGATATATTCATGCGAGAGTTATGAGTGACACCAACCGTATCGGTGCACTGGTATCCTGGAGTCTCATGAATGGTATCTGGTATATTTCCTACATCATCGGTGCGATTTTCGTCATGCTTAAGACCAATGCGAAGCTGGCATTCTGGGTGCTTCTTATTGTACCGGTCATCGCAGTGGTGGCGCAGATGTTCCAGATGAAGCTGGTGACTCTGAATCACAAGATCCGTGAGGTAAACTCTCAGATCACAAGCAATTTCAACGAGGGAATTACAGGTGCGAAAACTACAAAGACTCTGGTGATCGAAAAGAAGATGGAGGACAGCTTCAATCGCACCACAGAAGAAATGGAGCTCCGCTCCGTTCATGCGACACATTATCGTGCCCTGTTTGCATCCATGATTTCCTTTGCATCATCCGTGGCGCTGGCATTAGTCCTTTGGCAGGGCGGTCGTATCACGATGGAAGG